>JAJYYT010000250.1 GCA_021800645.1 Actinomycetes bacterium | reverse complement strand
AGAGTAGAGGCCGCCGCCTGCGCAGCTCAGGGACCCCTGGACCGGGCTCAGAGGCGGGCGCGACGCTTCCGACGCGTCGTCTTGCGCGACGCTTCCGACCGCGCCGCGTTGCGCGCCGCTTCCGACCCGCCGTCTTGCGCGATGGGCACCGGACTTGCAAAGGTTCACCTGCGGTCGCGCACATGCACGCCCGCCCCAGGTACCTCCCCGCAGCCGTCGACGTGCGACGAATGCCGATCCAGGAAGGAAGAGAGGTCTGGATGCCGGACATTCCGCACGAGCCGATCTTGCACGCCAGCGACGAACCGCCCCGGGAGCCGCTCACCGAGATCGGAGGCGGTCCGAGCTGCTGGGTCGACCCGACCGCCGAGGGGCGTGCCTTCCGGCTCATCGGAGAAGTGGAGGTCGGGCTCGACCCTGAAGGGGTGATCGTCCGCCGTGCGAGCGGCCGCATCTACGTGGCGTGCTCGAGGTCGAACGCCGTCACGGTGGTCGACCCCGACGAGCTGAGGGTCGTCGAGACGATCCCCGTCGGCGACGAGCCCATCGACATCGTCATCGACGAGCGGACCGGGAGGGTCTTCACCGCCGACGCGCGCTCGGACCAGATCTCGGTCATCGACACGCGGACGAGCCGCGTGGTTGCCACGGTGCCGGTCGGCAGCTACCCGTCGGGTTTGTGCATCGACGTGGAAGGACGTCGCCTCTACTCCGGCGACGCCGCAGGCTCCACGATGAGCGTCATCGACCTCGACCGCCTCGAACGGATCGGGGTCGTCGACGCGGAGCTCGGCGCAGGTGCGGTCGTCGCGGACCCGCGAGCTGGACGCGTCTACTGCGTGAACTTCTTGGCGTCGTCGCTGAGCGTCGTGGACGACAAGACCCTCGAGGTCGTCGCCCACGTCCCGCTGGCCGCCGGGCCGTGCGCGGTAGACGTCCACAAGCAGAGCGGGGACGTCTTCATCGCAGACTCGCTCGCCAGCACCATCACCCGCGTCGACGGCCGCACGCTCGAGAAGGTCGCGGAGATGGAGGTCCCGAACGCGCCCGTCGGGCTCACGATGGGCTCGCGTGACGACCGGCTCTACGTCGGCAACCGCGGCGACGGCACCGTGAGCGTGATGGGGCTCGACGGCGTCGAGTGGTCGCGGATCCCCGTCGGCGCCGCCCCCGGGGGCGTCTGCGAAGACCCGCTCCATCCTGGCCGCATCCTCGTCGCCAACGCCGGCTCCGGGACGCTCACCCTCGTCGAGGACCTGCTGGGCGGGGCCCCTTCGTCGCCGTTCGCGCAGGCACCTCATCCGATGGTGGGCAAGAAGATGCCCGCGCTGGCGTTGCCGGACCTGTGGACCGAGGAGCTGCGCGACCTGAGGGCGTGGGCGGGGCGCAAGTACGTCATCAACGTCTTCGCCAGCTGGTGAGGCCCGTGCAACGCCGAGGCGCCGGTCATCGAGGACCTGCGCCGGCGTGCGGACCGGTCTGGTCTGGAGATCATCTTGGTGGACGTCTGGGAGGGCACCCGAGCGTTTGCCGAAGCGCGCACATTCTGCGAGCTGTGGGGCATCAAGGGCACGGTGCTCGTCGACGAAGCCGGCGAGCTGGTCGAGCGGCTCGGCATCCGCGGCGTTCCCACGAACGTGCTGGTGGATGCCGACGGCACGGTGACCGCCGTCGGAGCGACCACGCCGCACGAGCTCGAGGCCGCGGTCCGCGAGCTGCTCGGCCCCGGCACGCCTCTCGAAAGGGCCGTGCCGACCGGCGGTTGGCACTGGCAAACCGACGCCCAGCGGATCGAAGAGCAGCTGAGCCTGCGGGGGGACCGCTCGAGGGAGACCGCCGAGGGCTGACCGTTGCCTCGCGGAGCTGTCACGACCTCCTGGGTGCCGACAGCACTTGGTAGGTGACCGCCGAGCCGACCGCCGCGACCGTGCGCACCAGCTCCGGCACGAAGCGCGCGGCGTCGACGGTGCCGAGGCCGGAGGCGAGGTTGTAACCCGCCGACGCGCGGTACCCGACGACCGTGTGCTGCCTACCGCGCTCGTCGAACGACACCGTGTTGTCACCCTTCGTCACCGGAACGATCCCGGGGTCGTGGGCTCGTGCCATCGCGTAGAGCGCAGGATTGATGAGACCGAGACCGTGATGCGCCTCCTGGTCTGCGAGCGCGACGATTCCCGCGAAGAGCGGCGCGGCCTCGCTCGTCCCGCAGACGTAGTACCAGCCCGGGGGTGTCGGCCCGGAGAAGCTCTGGTAGGTGTCCACCAGGCCTGAGCACGCGGCGCTCATCGAGATGTCGGGGATGCCGCGGTGATCTCCCACCACCTGCGCGACCCCCTGCTGGTACGAAGGTCTCGAGAAGATCGACGAGAGCCCCCCGCCGCTCGCGTCCGGATGGGGCCGGGGTGTGCCGAACACGAAGTCGTTCGCCACGGGATCGTACGTATCGTTCCACACCTGGTCCGGCGAGGTCCGGTGCCCGGAAGCGTCCAGGCTGAGCTTCGTCCCCCCGACTGCCGTGACCAGCGGATCGCTCGCGGGCCATGTGACCGTCCGCGTCGTCGAGAAGTCCTTGCCTGTCGCTGTCGTGTAGTCGCTGACCCCTGTGTCGCCGGTCGATGCAACGACCGTGACACCTGCGGCTGCCGCGGCGACGAAGGCGCTGCGCAGCGCCTCGAGCCGGCTCGGCGAGGAGAAGGTCCGCTCGTTCGCGCCGAAGCTCTGGGTGATGACGTCGCCGAGCCGGTGGCGGACGACATAGAGCTCCGCGGCCTCGATCTGAGGGAAACCAACTGTCCCTTCGGTCTCGGAGACGGGAGTCTCGACGAGGAGGATGTCCGCGCCGGGCGCAACGGCATGCGACCATTCGACGTCGAGGGTCGTCTCCCCCGCCCATCCGGTCATTGTCGCTGTCCCAGGATCGTAGGGGGGGACGGCGCCTGCGGGCTGGATGATCTGCAGGCGCGGCGGTGTGGGCAGGTGGAATTGGGCGTCGAACGTGGCGAGGTCTCTGCGGATGGTTGGAGAGCCGAAAGAGTCCACGACGACGATCGTCTGGCCACGGCCGTCGACGCCCTCGTCGAACAGCGGTCGCTCGTCGTACGCAGTCTCGATCTGGGCAGGGTCGTAGCAAGGCAGGCGGATCGACGCTGTGGCGAGGCACTGCGACTCGGACAGGTACGCGGATGCGGGCGATTCGCGGGTGCCGAGCTGCTGGGAGCGAAGATGGCCCACCCGATCTCCCGAGCCCGCCGTCCACGCGATCGTCAGTGCGGCCGAGAGCGCGACCGCAGAGAGCAGGCTCACCGAGACGGCGGCACGCACCCCATGATCCTCCTCCTCCTCGTCTCGACGGGGAGAAACGGTACTCGCGCACCGGCCAGCGCACGGGGCCGACAACCGAGCGGTCTCATCGACTCGACGCCAAGACCCGGGGTCGCCAGCAGAGGCGGTCACCGATCCGGTAGCGTCGATCGCGCATGAAGAAGTACCTGACGTGGCGCTGCGTCGGCCTCACGGCGCTCGTCTCGGTCCTCGTGCCGACGTTCCTTCTCGCAGGTTGGTGGCAGTACCACGTCGCGTTGGGTGGCAACGAGCTGAGCTGGGTCTACACGGTCGAGTGGCCCTTCTTCGCCGTCTACGCCGTGTACATCTGGTGGAGGCTCATCCACGACCAGACCACCCCGTTCGATCGGCTGTGGCTGGCGAGGCAGCGCGCGGCTGCCGACGAGGACGGGAGGCCGCTCCACGAGATCCCCGGGTGGGCGACCGACAAGGCTCTGGCACGAGAAGTGCGCCGTGCGAGCTTGGAGGCTGCCCGCCGCCCCGCGCTCGCCAGCCCCCGAGAGGCCCTGGGCGCGCAGGTTCGCACGACGACCCCCCTGCTGCCTGCGGTGCCGGACCTCCTGGCCAGCCAGGCCGGTCCCGCGTCCTCCCCGCTTGGGGCCCGCCACGTCGAGAACGATCTCGACGCACGCGCGCGGCCGGCGATCGACGTCCAGGTCCTCGAGGTGAAGGCCATCGCCGACGAGGAGCTGGACGCCTACAACCGCTATCTCTTCGAGCTCTCGAAGACGGGCTCCCCCAAGCGGTGGGGCTCGGGACGCCGCAAGACGAAGCCGGGCGGGGCAGGCACGCCAGGG
>JAJYYT010000249.1 GCA_021800645.1 Actinomycetes bacterium | reverse complement strand
GGCACGGCGGCGGGGGGCCTGGACAGGAGGACAGCCACGGCGCTGGTCACGCTGCTGCATCCGGAGCTGCGGCGCACCGTGCACGACGTCCTCGCCGGCAGCCAGCTCATCGTGACCCGGGACCTGGCTGCCCTCCGAGAGGACGTGATCGGCCGGCGCTACCCCAAGCGGCGGCTCCTGGACGTGCTGGCAGCCTGGGTCGACCCGGCGGGCGACATGGCGCCCGGCGGCTTCGTGGAGGTGGTCGACAGCGCTGACCCGAGAGCAGGGAGAGGGGTCGCCGGTACCAGTCCACCCGGTACCAGTCCACCCGGTACCAGTCCACCCGGTACCGGCGGGAATGGCAGCGGGGGCTCCGGCAGCGAGCGAGACCGTATCGAGCAGGTCGGTGGCCGGGGCTCCGGTGGCTTCGGCGTCGGTGTCGACCAGGGCCGCGCCGGTGGCTTCGGGAACGGGGAGAGCCACGCCGGGGGCGTCGAAGCGGGTGGAGGCCATGGCCTCGCTGGGGCAGCATGGGAAGCGCATCGGCTCGCAGTCGACAGTCAGGCCCGTCGCTCGCACGCGGGCGACGGTGGCCGCGGAGCGACGGTCGCGTTCCTCCGGGCCCGATGGCCTACGGTCGCGGAGCAGCTCCCGGCCACCCAAGCCGCCGACGCGTTCTGGCTTGCGACCTGGTGGGCGGGCCGTCCAGATCCACCGGCCTGGTTGCCGGCTGGCCTCCTCGCCGACCGGCGCCGCCTCGCGGAGGCGGCGCTCGCCGCGCTCGACGACAGCGGCGCCATCGCAGATCTCGAGGACCTGGACCGCCGGATCACCTCGGGCACGGTGCTCGGCGAGCACGTCGCCAAGGTGCTGGACCTCGAGGGCGCGAGCGCCTCGGAGGTGCTTCGGGCCCTTACCACCGAGTCGCTGTTGCGCCACCCGGTGCGCCTGGCGATCGACGCTCTGCTCCGACGACTGGCGGGCGACTGGCAGCTCCTCGAGCGGATCGGTCGCCCCGATCCCGGGGCGATCGCCGCCGGCCACGCCCTCGTCGCAGAGACCGAGGTCGCCGCCCTCCTCCCCCTCACCGAGGCTGCCGGCCACCTGGCCCAGCTCGAGCGACAGCTGCCCTTCGCCTCGGCGACCGAGCTGGTGGAGGAGCTCTACCCTCGACACGGCGCGCCGGTCCCGCGACTGCTCAGCCTGGCCGAGGTGGCATCTGCCGGCTCGCTCGTCGACACGGCGGCCGTCGAACAGGTCCGCTCTGCCGCTGCAAGGCTGCTCGGCGCTGCCGACGACCTGCTGCGTCGCCACGCAGACGCAGGGTTCCCGGACTGCATGGCCGTCTGGGACATCGGCCGCGCGGTGATCGCGCCCCTCCTCGACGCGTACGGCCGCGTGGCGGTGCTCCTGGTGGACGCGCTGCGGGCCGACCTGGCCGACGACGTCGCCGCCGGCCTCTCGCGCGCGCTCCCCGGACGCAGGATCGTACGCCGCTGGGCCGTCGTGCCTTCACCCACCCGGACGGCGGAATCGGTCACGGCATTGGCCACCGGCCGCGCCGTGCCGGCTGGCTCGACGGTGCCGGTCCCTCCAGGGAACCTCGGTGAGGCCGCGGTCAGCGGGGGGACGGTCGCCGGGGGCAACCGGCAGCCTGGCGGTTACCCGCCGTCGCAGTTGCCAGCCCCGTTCGCCCACCTCGGACACGAGACCAAGGTCCTCATGGGGGCCGACCGAGACCACCACGCAGCCGACCTGCGCCTGCTGTGGTCCGATGGTCCGCCGTTGTCCATCGCGGTCGCGACGGCGATCGACGAGCGGCTGCACAGGACCTCGGTCGAGCTCGCCGGCCTGCTCGACGAGGCAAGAGCAGGAATCGAGCGACGAGTGCTCCCGTCCCTGTCGACCCTTCCCGCCGACGTCCCACTGGTCGTCCTTTCCGACCACGGGTTCCGCGAGAACCCGTCCTGGGGCCGCGGACCGGAGGGCCGCTACACCCACGGCGGGACGTCGCTCGAGGAATGCGTCATCCCGGTGCTGGTCGCGACGCCTGCCGAAGGCACGCGGTGAGCAACGGCCACCGCTCAGCTGACCATCCGCGCCCGGCAGCGCTGCCCGTGCTCACAGTGGACCATGACCGAAGCCACCGTGCTCGACGAGAGCGTCCGAAGCGCTGTCCGCGACCTCCGACGCGACGGCCGTTCCCCTAAGGAGATCGCGCGGGCACTGCACTTGCGGCCGTCGGTGGTGAGCCACGTCGTCCAAGTGCTCGCCCGTGAGCGCGACGCGGTCGATCGGTCTCCTGCCGATCGGAACGTGGGACCGGCCCCGCTGGCAGGCGACCTCCGGCCCCACATGCCGCGTCCCCCTGCAGCCACGGCGAGAAGGACCTTGCACTCGAAATGCAGGATACCCGACTGGAAGTACCGCGCGGGAAGCTCTCCCGGCCGCCCCGAAAGGTGACGGCAGGGTTCCCGGCAAGTCTCCGAGCCTCAGACCGTCGTCAGGGACGACAACGCACCGGTCGACGAGCCGCTGCTCGAAGGGGTGCCCGCGCTCGACGAACCCGGGCTCGTGTCGGGGCACTTGGTCGTTGCCGAGCTTCCCGATGTGGTGCCCGTGGAGGTGGTCAGGCCCTACATCGGCGACACGACCTTGTAGCCCATCTCCTGCGCAGCGAATGCCATCCTTTGGTCATAGGTGACGATCTCGCCGAGATCTCGACCGATCCGCCCGGCGGTTACCAGGTGGATGGCGTCGAGTGACCGGAGCTCGACCGGCAAAAGCACTCCGGCCCCACCGAGCACCTGTTCGTTGACACGAACGAGGTCCAACCGAGAAAGGACGCGTTGGCCGGCGGCGATCGCCCCGTCTCCGGCGGGTAGCAACGCTCGAAGCACCTCGGTGCGGGCAAGGGCGCTCGTGATCAAAGCGCGTCGCCGCCGCAGGTATCGCCTCAGGGCATCGGTCTCCGGCTCCCTCACGGCGAGCTTCACGATCGCGGACGAGTCAAGATAGGTGGCAGCCACCGTCAGCGTTCGTTGTCACGCAGCCTGGCAAGCACCCTCGAGGGGAGCTCCACCTCGTCGGGAAGCGAGATTGGTTCAGGGAGCTCGCCCACGTTCCCCAATGCTGGCTCGATGTCGCCGGCTGCACGCAACTGCTCGAGGGGCGAGCCGACCGGCAGTGGGCTGAGCTGGGCGACCGGACGACCCCGGTCGGTGATCTGGATAACTTCGCCGCGCTCCACGCGTCTCAGCAACTCGCTGGCCCGTTGCCGCAACTCTCGCACACCCACCGAGGTCATGTGCTATTAGTAGCATGTAGGAGCTGACTCCACAAGACGACGCTGAGCGGGTCGGATGACCGGCGCTCTGCAGCGCGTTTGCCGGCTCCGTAGATGTCCTTCGGGGGCGTCCTGCCCTGCTCCCGGGTCGCACAGCGAAGACGAGCTCGTCGCAGAGCCGCACGAAGGCCGCGAGGCACGCCTGATCACCACCGGATGCCCACGCCCCATGTGCGGAGGTCCGGCCCGGGTCGCCCCGCCTCACGGTCCTTTCGTTGGACCGCGAGCCTCTGGTGGACGTTCGAGCTGCTCGCGCATAGCCGGATGTCCGACTCGACTGGGTCCCACCGAACGGCGTCTGGACCGGCCACTCGCTCAGGGTAGGGCTCCGCTCAGGGTAGGGCTCGCGGACGTAAGCGGCGGAGGCCGGTGTCCCTCACTGGGTGCTCATGGCGACCGCGAGGCACGAGAGCCGCGCCTCGCTCGACCGTTCCGAGGAGGACGCCCACCCGAAAGGAGCTCAACCGTGCCCCTGCGCAGGCAGCCGCGCACATCCCTGCTCACTCCGCTGCCCGTGGCCGAGCCCACCTCCCAACGCATCCTCCTCGGCGTGCCCATGCGCACGCTCGCGCCGGGCCCCGCCGGCCTCGCCGAGGAGGCGGCCCGGTGACCGTGCGGACCGCCGGGATCGTCGGGGTTGGGTTCCTCCTCGCCGTGGGGATGCTGCTCGTCGCGGCCGTTGTCGCCACCACGAGCGTGCTCGGGCACGCGCCCTCGAGCAAGGCATCGCCCTCGGGCCAGGCGGGGTTCTCGGGCCAGGCGGCGCTCTCGATTCGATCTGTGGCCGGCATCCCCGCCGCCTACCTCGCCCTCTA
>JAJYYT010000248.1 GCA_021800645.1 Actinomycetes bacterium | reverse complement strand
CAGCGCGGGGACTCCCCAGTACTTCGAGCCTGATGGCGTGCACCTGAACCCGCAGGGCGCCAAGTACTACGCGTCGCTCCTCGTGCACGCCCTCGAGGCTCCGTCCCCCAGCAGCTCGCCGCCGCCGGGGGGTCCGGGGCGGGGGCGTCTCCCCCTCTCACGGGGCAACCGGTCGTAAACGCTCATCCGGCAAGGAAGACGCCCATCACGAGGGCCGCCACCGACCCGAGGCCGGCGACGGCGCCCCAGACGCCCAGCCAGGTCTGGCTCCGGGCCCGCCCGTGCAACCACGCGGCGACGCCGGCGACCGCCACGACCGCGATCTTGACGCCGAGCAGCACCTGCCGAGCGGTGGGCTGGCCGGCGCCGACCCACACTGCGGCCGAGAGCACGTGCAGGGAGAGGCGCAGCCCCCCGATCACCGCTGCGAGCTGTGCGATCCTCATGGACGGACCGTCACCACCGGCGCCGCTGTCCGCCGGGCGCGAGCCCGCAACCCTGCCTGCGGCACACCGAGGAGCCCGAGGCGGCGACTTCCGACGCTCCCAGGGAACGTGCAAAAGTAGCCGGGATGGCGGGTTACCTCTTGCGGCGCCTCCTCCAGGCGATCCTGGTCGTGCTCGGCGTCATCCTGATCACGTTCATCTTCTCCCAGGTGATCCCGGGAGGAGAGGCGAGGGCCGTCCTCGGTCAGCGCGCGACCCCGCAGCTCATCGCCCAGTTCAACCGCGACAATGGCCTCACAAAGCCGATCCTCGTGCAATTCTGGCACTACCTCTCGGGGATCCCCCAGCTCCGTCTCGGCTACTCCTACCAGTTCACCCAGCCGGTGTGGGCGATCATCCAAGAACGGCTCCCCAAGACCCTCGTGCTGGTGGGCACGGCGCTCGTCATCGCCCTTTTGATCGCGGTCCCCCTCGGCGTCTTCCAGGTGGTCCGCCGGCACAAGCCCAGCGACTACGCGCTGACGGGGCTCTCCTTCGTGCTCTACGCGATGCCCACATTCTTCATCGGCACCCTGTTCATCGTGTGGTTCTCCTTCGACGTCCACCTGCTCCCGGTCTCGCCGCCGTCCAACGCGTCGCCCTGGGCCGTCTTCACCGACCCGCGGGCGTTCATCATGCCGGTGCTCACGCTCTCCGCGACGACGATCGCCGCGTTCTCCAGGTACATGCGATCGTCCCTCCTCGACGCGATGGCCGAGGACTACATCCGCACGGCCAGGGCGAAGGGTGCGAGCAGCAGGCGAGCTTTGTACGGCCACGCGCTCCGCAACGCGCTGATCCCTGTGATCACGCTCGTCGGGCTGTCCCTGCCCGCCGTCGTGAGCGGCGCGGTGGTCGTGGAGAGCATCTTCAACTACCCGGGCATGGGGTTGCTCGTCGTGCAGGCCGCTGAGAACACCGACATCCCTCTCGTGCTCGGCACGACCCTGGTGGCGACCGTGGCCACCGTGATCGGCTCGCTGTTCGCCGACGTGCTCTACGTCATCGTCGACCCGCGGATCCGCTACACGGGGCTCGCCGCGTGAGGTTCGCAGCCCGTGCGCAGCGAGCACCCGGGGCGTTCCGACCGGTACATCAGAGCCCGCAGACGAACCTCGTGCTCCACGGCTGCCAGCCGAGCTCGTTGTAGAGGAACAGCGCCGCGCGGCTCTGCACCGATGCCGGCGCCTCGTAGGGCCAGCCGGAGTAGCCGAGCGAGAGCCAGGTCATCTCGAGGAAGCCGTACGCACCGCCAGGCGCGCCAGGTGTGTTGAACCGGTCCCCCGACTCGTGCAGGCGGATGCAGGCCCAGTCAGGCGTTGTGGTGCTGTTCGCGTCGGTGAGCACCGGAGCTGGCGGCGGGGGAGGCGGTGGCGGCGTCGGCGGTGCGACCGGGTGGACGCTTCTCCACGAGGTGAGCCATCGGGTCTCGAGCAGCACGCGCGCTCGGGCGACCAGCACGGGCTGCAGAGCGACAAGGCCCGAGGGGGCTCGGAGGCGAGCGGAGCCGCTTCGATGCTCGGCTCCTGCGGTCGTCGCCCCGAGGCATGCCGCTGCGATCACCGCGGCGGCGATCAGCGCGACGCCGGTGCCGAGGAGCGAGCCGACGAGCCGGAAGGTTGCGGGTCTGCGTGCTCGGTGGAAAGCGTTTGTGTTTGTCCTGAAACGGTGAACCGACGCGGCGGGTCCGGCCGCGCCTTGTGCGATGCGGGGACGCATGGCACCTCCCGTGGGAAGGCGTGCCAGCGCCTCCCTTTGCTTGGTGTTGTGCGTGGCGCCGGCCATCGCATGCTGTGCCCCGGACGGGTTGCGGAAGGCAGTTCCCGTCCTGGCGTCTCGCCGTAGGGTGTGCGGCCGGTTGGTGTGGTGCCAAGGACGTCAGTTGCTCGGCGGGTCCTCCCTGTCCGTGGCGGCTGCCTGTGGCTGCCTGTCGCGGCCGCTCCGCGACGGCTGCCTGTCGCGACCGCTCCGCGGCGGCTGCCTGTCGCGACCGCTCCGCGGCTGCGGCTGGCGGCGGCTGCCTGTGGCGGCCCGGATCTCGTGGGCCGGCGGAGCACCCTAGCGGCCTTCGTGCGAGCCGCGCCAGTCGAGCCCGCTCCAAACTCTTTGCCGACGGGAATGAAATCGGATCGCAATGGTCCGGCGACTGCTGGTACCCTACGAACGCCCTTCGCGCGAGGAGGTCGAGTGGACCACGAGGACGGCCGATCTCAGTGGGCGGCGAACCGCCGGACGAGAGCCGCCCTCCTCGTGTCGGGCCTCCGGTGGCGTGCCCGCAGCTCACTGGCCATGTTCGCGGTTGCCGTCTTTTCCGCGGGGGCCGCCGCGTTCGGGCTGATCTACCTTCACAGCGCAGATCAGCTGGTGCTCGACCGGACCCTCGCGGACGCGGCTCCCGGCGTCGCCGGCCTCCAGGTGCAGCCTGTCGCCGGGCACCACCCGCTCGCGTGGCTGCGGCGGTTCGAGACCTCGGTCCCCACGGGCGCGCCGCACCACTGGTGGGGAGCGCCGATCTACACCGAGCGAGCCGGCTTCGTCACCATCCCCAGACGCGGCATCACAGTCCCGGCCGCACGGGCCAGCCCCCCGCTCGTGCACCTGCCTCAAAGAGCGGCGCTCGACGCCGCCCGGCACGGGGTCTCCCCGGCCGCACCGGCGCAGCTGCTGCGGGTCCCCAAGGTCCCCTACCGTGGCACAACGCCGTTCGTCGGCTCCTTGGTGGCACGCACCCGCGTGTGCGCACACATCAAGATCGTCGCGGGGACCTGTGCGCGCGGCGACGGCGTGGTCGTGAGCACGCGCGACGCGCAGACCCTCGGGCTGACCCTCGGCGGCTCGCTCGACGTCGTCTTCAACCGGACCGCGAAGGCCGTGCCCCTGCCGATCGTGGGCATCTACCTTCCCGGGAAGCCATTCGCCCCCTACTGGTGGGAAGAGAACTACTTCGGTTTCGGACCTTCGAACACTGCGACAGGGTTTACAAATCTCGACTCCGTCTTCACCACCTTCGCCGGGGTGCGCGCGGCCGCTCCCGCGCAGCACATCTACATCCTGGCGCAGCTTCCCTACCGCAAGGGCTCCTTGTCCGTGAACACAGTGGGGAAACTCGTCTCCGAGGTGACCCGCTTCGCCACGACCTCGCTCCGCCACGACAGCGTGCGTGCGAGCACCGGCCTCTTCGGCCTCCTGCACACCGCCGGCACGGTGGAGCACGCGGCGGCCACGGTCGTCGGCGTCGTCGACCTCGAGCTCGTCTTGCTCGGGATCCTGATCCTCTTCTTCGTCGCCAGCCGCACGTCAGCGGAGCGAGAGCCTGACGTGCGCCTTGCGGAGCTGCGCGGGTTCGCTGGGCGGAGCACGATCGGGGTCGCGCTGGCCGAGCCGGTCGCGATCGTCGGGACTGCCGTGCCCGTCGGATTCCTCGTCGCGTGGCTGGTCGCCAGCGGGCTCGCGCCGGCTGTCTTCGGGCCGAGCGCTCCCGTGTCCGTCACCCCGCTGGCGATCGCTGCAGGGGTCGTCGCGGGGGTGGTCGGGATCGCAGCCGCCGGGCTCGGCGCGAGACGCTCGCTTGTGGGCGGGCTCAGCGCCGAGCCGGGCGCGCCCTCGATGGGCGGACGGACCTGGTGGTCCACGCTGGCGGACGCAGCGATCGTCGTCGCTGCCGCGG
>JAJYYT010000247.1 GCA_021800645.1 Actinomycetes bacterium | reverse complement strand
ATGGCGAAGCTGAGCGACCTGAGGCGGCGGTTTCCCCCTGATGACGCCGGGGCGTACGCGGCGGCCTATGCAGAGGCCGGGCTCGCGGCGAGCCTCGGGGAGCTCGTGCGCGCCCTTCGCTGCGCGGCGGGGCTCGGCGTGGCCGAGCTGGCAGCGAGCATGGGGGTCGACGAGGACGCGGTCGTCCGCGCCGAGGAGGGGGACGCCTCGCTCACCGTCGCGTTCGTCGATCGCGTGGCACGTGCGGTCGGCCTGCGCGTGGAGATGACGGTCAGAGCGGGCTCGACGGCGACGGCGACGGCGACGGGGGCGGCGGGCACGCCCGTGGTCGTGCTCGGGGCGCCAGGTTCTCCGGCACCCCCGCGGCCTCAAGGCTGAGGCGGTTGCGCGCGTGAGCGTAGGAGAAGTCGAAGGGGACCGGGAGCGTCCCGGAGCCGCCGAGCCGACCGCGCGTCTTTTCGTCGGCATCTGGCCGCCGCCGGAGGTGGCGGCCGTCCTGTCGGACCTCGAGCGGCCCGCGCTCGAGGCGGTGCGTTGGGTCCCGCCGGAGCAGCTGCACGTGACGGTCGCGTTCCTCGGGGACGTCGCCCTCTCGCGCCTCGACGACGTCCAAGCCGCGCTGGGCGCGGCCATGGCCCGCGCGGCGGCTCCGCCCGAGGCGCACCTCGGACCGTCGAGCCGGCGTGTTGGCCGGTCCGTCCTGTGGGTCCCGGTCGCAGGGCTCGACGATCTCGCCGGCTCGGTGCGCCGCTCGCTGGGCACGCTCCTGCCCGGGGCGGGGCTGGACGCGCCCTTCGAGGGGCATCTCACGCTCGCCCGGGCGCGGGGCCGCCGAACGATCCCCGCGGCCCTCGCGGGTGCGCCGATCGAGGCGAGCTGGCGGGTCCTGGCCGCCGACCTCGTCCGCTCCGAGCTCGACCCCGCCGGCGCCCGGTACACGAGGCTCGCCACCGTGGCCGTTCCGTGGTGACCGGGAGCCGTTCCCGCATCCCTGATCGAACACGCGTTCGCTACTAGGGTGTGCCGTACGCGTCACACCCGGCGCCTACGGTCGCAGGTCGGGCGCCAGGAGCGTCATGGGCGAGGACCATTCGGTACGAGGAGAGACCATGGGGAAGGAGACGAGAGCGATGGCAGCCGAGGATCGTGACAAGGCGCTGGCCGCGGCGCTCAGCCAGATCGAGAAGCAGTTCGGCAAGGGCTCGGTCATGCGCATGGGGGAGCACGTCGACATGGGTATCGAGGCCATCCCGACCGGCGCGCTCTCCCTCGACCTCGCCCTCGGCATCGGGGGTCTTCCACGCGGGAGGATCGTGGAGCTCTTCGGACCCGAGTCGAGCGGCAAGAGCACCTTGGCGATGCACGTCGTCGCGGAGGCGCAGCGCAACGGCGGGATCTGCGCGTACATCGATGCCGAGCACGCGATGGACCCCACGTACGCACGGGCCATCGGGGTGAACGTCGACGACCTGCTCGTGTCCCAGCCGGACACCGGCGAGCAGGCGCTCGAGATCGCCGACATGCTCATCCGATCCGGCGCCATCGACGTCATCGTCATCGACTCGGTCGCCGCGCTCACCCCGCGTGCCGAGATCGAAGGTGAGATGGGCGACAGCCACGTCGGCCTCCAGGCGCGGCTCATGTCCCAGGCGCTCCGGAAGCTCGCCGGCACGTTGAACAAGTCCAACACGATCGCCATCTTCATCAACCAGTTGCGTGAGAAGATCGGCGTCCTCTACGGCTGCTTCTCCTACGGGACGCGAGTGGTCCTCGCGGACGGCTCGACCGAGAAGATCGGGAAGATCGTGCGCCGGAGGATGCCGGTCGAGGTGCTCTCGTACGATCCCGGCGCCGGCGAGGTCGTGGCGAAGCCCGTCGTGAACTGGTTCGACAACGGCAGGACCGACGAGTTCCTGCAGTTCACGGTGGCTACGCCTTCCGGCAGCGGCCGCGCGCGGTTCGCCACGACGCGAGGCCACCTCGTCCGCACGCCGGCGGGGTGGAAGGAGGCGGGATCCCTGTCCGTCGGCGACCGGGTGCTGCAGGCGGTGCAGCACCGCCTGTCGAGCTTCCAATGGGAGGCGCTGCGAGGGATGCTGCTGGGCGAGGGGACGCTATCGGAGTGCGGCGGCCGTGGCGCCCGGCTGCGGTTCAGCCACCGCGAGGCGGACGCTGCGTACGCGGACTGGAAGGCGTCGCTCTTCGCGAACGTCGGATCGAGCCGTCGCGTGCGCGAGCGGGACGGCGCGGTCACCTACGACTTCGAGCCCCTCCCCGAGCTGGCGGAGCTCCACCGGACGGTCTGGGTTGACGGAAAGAAGGTCTTCGACGAGGACTTCCTGAAGCACCTCACCCCGCTCTCGCTTGCGCTGTGGAACGCCGATGACGTCAGCTCCACGGCCCCGCCGAAGGATCCCCGGGAGCCGGCGCAGGGCGGCACAGGGTGTGCGACGATCCGTGTCGAGGCGATGGAGCCTGCGACGCGCGAGCGGCTCGTCGCCTACCTTCGCGACGTCTGGGGTATCTGTGCGTCGCTGCTCACGGATCCCCGTGCGGGGAAGGCGTTCTTGTGGTTCTCGAACGCCGACACGGTCAAGCTGCACGCGCTCGTCGCCCCGTACGTCCACCCGAGCGTGGACCGCACGCTCCTCCCCGCGTACCGGGGGCGATTCGAGGTCGAGCCGCACTTCGTCCCGGTGCGCTACGAGCTCGAGGCGCTGCCTGTGCTCGACATCGAGGTGAAGCGTCCGAAGAGGTCGATGCACCGGTTCGACATCGAGGTGGAAGGCGCTCACACCTACCTCGTCGACGGCGTGGTGGTCCACAACTCGCCGGAGGTCACCCCGGGTGGCCGCGCGCTCAAGTTCTACGCGTCCGTGCGGCTGGACATCCGCCGCACGGAGTCGATCAAGGACGGCGCCGACGTCATCGGGAACCGGACCCGCGTGAAGGTCGTGAAGAACAAGTGCGTCGCCGAAGGCACCGAGGTGTTCGATCCGTCGACGGGAAGGCTGCATCGTATCGAAGACATCGTCGAGCGAGGAGAGGGAGCCTGCGTCGTCGCAGCCGACAAGCTCGGCAGGCTTCGCGTCCGCCCGATCGTGGCTCGCCTGGAGCAAGGAGAACGCGAGGTCATCGGGCTCGCCTTGCGCGACGGGACGGTGCTCTGGGTGACCCGCGACCATGAGGTGCTGACCGATCGCGGGTGGCGGCAGGCCGGCGAGCTCATGGTCGGGGATCGCCTGGCTCGCCCGAGAAGAGCGTTCGGGTTCGGTGCCGAAGCGCCGGTCGCGCCCGGGCAGGCGCGGATGCTCGGCTCCCTGATCGGCGACGGGGGCGTGGCCGACGTGCCCCCGATCCCGGCGGCCTTCTTCGACCCCGAGGTGTCCGCCGAGGTCGTCGCCAACCTGCTCGCGGGGATCTGGGAGTCGTGCGGCGATGTCACCCTCGAGCGGACCGGCGGGGGGGTTCGATGCGGGTTCACGACGACCTCGGAGCAGCTCGCACATCAGGTGCATTGGCTGCTCTTGCGTTTCGGGATCGGAAGCTCGGTTCGCCATGACGTCTTGAGCCCGAGGAGGGCGAGCGTCACCGAGGACCGTTCGGCAGACGGCGAGGTTGGGGTGCACGAGGTGCGGATCGAAGGCATCGAGGAGGTGGTCGGCTTCGCGCAGGCGCTCCCGCTGCGGGGTCCGAAAGGGGCCAGGCTCGCCGAGTCGATCGCCACGCGGACCTCGCGGTCTCGAGGCGGTTCGAGCCGCGGGTACCTCTCGCGCTCACAGATCGAGCCGGTGCTCGCGTATCTCAAAGGGAGGGGGGTGACCGCGGCCCTGGCAGCACGGTTGATCGGCAGCGACGCAGGAGACCCGAAGAGGGGAATGCGCGGGGTGCTCGGCCACGGCCGGCTGCGGCGCGACCGCGTGGAGGCGCTCGCCAGAGCCTTGGAGAGCCCGTTCCTGCACGAGGTGCTCGGCGAGGAGGTCTGGTACGACCGGATCACGGCAGTTCGGCCTGCCGAGCAGAAGAGGGTCTACGACATCGAGGTCGCAGAGGACCACACCTTCGTCGCGAACGACGTCGTGGTCTCGAACTGCTCCGCCCCGTTCAAGCAGGCGGAGTTCGACATCATGTTCGGCACCGGGATCAGCCGTGAGGGGTCGCTCCTGGACGTCGCG
>JAJYYT010000246.1 GCA_021800645.1 Actinomycetes bacterium | reverse complement strand
AGCCGGCACCTGGTCCGTGCTGAGCGCCGGCGTCGCGGCCGTATAAGGCCGCGAACCGCCACCAGAGGTCGTCAAGGCCATCGGCTCGTTCGGCATCGACCTCAGCTTGCACCGGAGCCGGCGAATGAGCAGAGACGACCTCTTGGAAGCGGATCTCGTCCTCGCCATGGCACGCGAGCACGTCCGTCACTGCGTCGTCCTCGAGCCTTCCTGCTGGGCTCGCACCTTCACGCTGAAGGAGTTGGTGAGGCGTACGGATGGCGCAGGCGAGGGAGCACCTGGCGGCACCTTCGCGCCCTGGCTGGAGAACCTGGCTCAGCAGCGTGAGTACTCCGAGCTCCTCGGGGATGACAACGAAGATGACGTCGCCGACCCGATCGGCCTCCCGCCCGAGTACTACGAACGGACCGCCTCGGAGTTGGACTCTCTCGTCACACGCCTCGCCGCCGCCATCGGGCCCTTGGCGAGCCTCGGCTGGGCCGCATCTTGATGCAACCATGGACCCGGCGCACGCCCTGCACCTAGCATGGCTCTGGTGGGAGCGGGGGGGCGATTCCTGATAACCGGTGGCGCAGGCTTCATCGGTTCGCATCTGACCGAGCTCTTGCTCTCCGAAGGACACGAGGTGGTGGTGCTGGACGCCCTCTCGACCGGGCAGCTCGCCAACCTCGGATCAGTGCAAGACCACCCGGAGCTGCGCTTCGTCCAAGGCTCCGTGCTCGACGAACTGGTCGTCGACGAGCTCGTCCATGAGTGCGACGTCGTCGTCCACCTGGCGGCGGTGGTCGGCGTCCGGCTGGTCGTTGAGCAGCCGCTGCGCTCGTTCATCACCAACATCCGCGGTACCGAGAACGTCATCACGGCGGCGCATCGCTACAAGCGCAAGCTGCTCGTGGCGAGCTCATCCGAGATATACGGCAAGAACGGACACGGCCCCCTCTCGGAGCTCTCGGATCGCATCGTCGGGCCACCGACTGTGAGCCGCTGGGCGTACGCGACCGCCAAGGCAGTGGACGAGGTGCTTGCCCTCGCCTACAACCGCGAACGGGGCCTTCCCACCGTCGTCGTCCGGCTGTTCAACACCGTCGGACCCCGCCAGAGCCCGGCATACGGGATGGTCATCCCCCGCTTGGTGAGGCAAGCCCTGGCCGGTGACGCCCTGACCGTCTACGGCTCGGGCAACCAGACACGCTGCTTCTGCCATGTCCTCGACGTCGTGCCTGCCCTTCGCTCGCTCCTCGACGACGACCGGGCGATAGGCGAAGTCTTCAACATCGGGTCGACGGAGGAGATCTCGATCCGGGAACTGGCCGAGCGAGTGATCGCCGCGACCGGCTCGTCCTCGACCATTCGCCTCGTCCCCTACGAGGAGGCCTACAGCGCCGGCTTCGAGGACATGGAGCGCCGTCTGCCAGACACGACGAAGATCAACCAGCTGATCGGCTGGGCGCCGACGAGGAATCTCTCCCACATCCTCGAGGACGCCATCACCGACGCGCGCCAGCCCACGCCCACAGCCGCAGGCTGAAGAGAGAGCCCGCTCGGGCGAGCGCCGGCGAGTGGCTGCCCGTGGCGCGGGATGCGGCCGCAGATGGATGGCGATGGGTGACCTACCTGCCGGGCTCCCGGAATGCGCGCAGGGAAGGATCGCCGAATCGCCCCCGTGAGTGACGAGCCGGCCGTGGCACCGGCACTCGCAGGGTCCTCGCTCGCTGCCTCAACCTTGTGCGCCGAGCAGGCGCGCGACGAGCCTCGCCGGAGCGATCGTGCGGTAGTGACCACGCAGGCGTCCTCGCAGAGCATCTCCACCTCCGCCCAGTCGACCGCGCCGTCGAGCCGGAGGCTGACCCACCCCCGGGCGCCGACGTAGGGCGGCCGGAAGAAGCGGTCCGGCGCCGTCTCGACGAACGACTGCTGGGCTCCCGGTGCTGCGGCGCACCACAGGTGAGGAAAAGGACGCGCGTGATGGCCGTCCGGCCAGAGCATCACGAACTGCTTGCCGACGAAGAAGCCGGGCGCTCCATGGCTGAGCCGCTCGGTCACGGCGGGAAGGGCGAGGCAGATGGCCCTCACGCGGTCCTCCGCATCGGCGCCTGTCACGGTGCCGAGACTACGAGGAGCGGGACGGGCGGTCTACGCCTTCTCGCCCGGACCTCGACCGAGAAAGGAGCGGCTCGGCCGCCCCTTTGCGAACGGGCCTCCGGGGAGAGCCGCGCCCTCTCGCCATCGACCCGCCCGTGAGGCACCGCTCACTCGGAGCCGCGCCCGACCCGAAGCCGACGGCTTGTAGTCGGCGCCCCCGGAGTAGAAGGCGCGCATCTCGTAGGCTCCCGGACGGAGCCTCACCGGGCAGGCGATCGTGCAGCTGCCGAAGCCGTGGCTCAGCACCACTCGGCAGAGGGCGAAAGGTCCTGCCTTCACGAGGATCCTCCCGGTCGGCATGGGCCGCCGCCCGGGTGACACGGCCAACATGACGCGCTCTGCCGTCTCGTCGCCGTAGGAGATCTTCGCGAGCACAAGGCGGAGCCTCGTCACCGACTCGAACCGCCGCGGAGTGGTGGGGCGGGACGGTGGCGAGCCGGCCGAGGTGCCGACGCGGTTGCGTGCCGTCACGACGAAGTCGTAGGTGCTGCCGTCGGTGAGGCGTCCCACGGTCGCGGTGACCCAGTGCGGGCACGGGCAGTCGAGGGTGACAGAGGTCTTCTCCCTCGACCCGAGGTAAGCCGTGATCCTGTAGGAACTGATGGCGGCGCCGTTGTCAGGCGGAGCGACGAAGAAGACCTTCGCCTCGTGGTTTCCCGCCTTCGTGTACACACGTCCGGGTGCCTCTGGTGCCGCGACCGGCGTCATCTGGAGCGGGCGCGAAGGGCTCCCGGTCCCGATCGAGCTCCTCGCCGTCACGGTGATCGTGTAGCTGCTCCCGTCCAAAAGGCCGGTGAGCGTGTCGCTCCGCTCACGCGGAGCAAGAGTGACGACCCTTGCCGCGCCCCCGCCGCTGCGAGGCACCGCCGCCACGACATAGGAGGTGAGCGGGCTTCCTCCGTCCGAGACAGGAGGAGACCAGCCGAGCGACAGAGTGCCGTCTCCCGCCGATGACGACGTCAGCCTCGGTCGAGCCGGCGCCTTCCGGCCGTCGATCACAGAGACGGAGCCTGCGAGCTCGTTCGCCACATAGGCCATGTGGGAGACCTCGCTCGCCCCGATCGCCGCAGGGCTCGCCTCGAGGTGGAGCGTCTCGGTGACCGCGCCGGTCGCCCCGTCGATGAGAGAGACGCTGTGGCCGCCGGCGTTCCCCACGTAGACGGTGCCGGTCGACGGGTCGAGCGCGACGGCGTCCGGCCCGGCTCCGACGGCGATGGTGGCCGTCACGGTGTAGGTCGCCCCGTCGATCACCGAGATGGTGTCGTTGCTGGCGTTCGCCACGTACACCGTGTCGGTCGCCGGATCGACGGCGAGCGCCTTCGGGTCGGCTCCGACGCTCAGCGTGCCGATCAGCCTGCTCGTCGCCCCGTCGATCACCGAGACCGTGTTGTCGGCGAAGTGCGTCACGTAGACGATGTCGGTCGCCGGGTCGACGGCGATGGCTTGAGGAGTGGCTCCGACCGCGACTGCCCCCGTCTCGGCCCCCGTCCGCCCGTCGATCACCGCGACGGTCCCGCCGAGGTAGTTCGCCACGTAGACGGTGTCGGTCGCCGGGTCGACGGCGACGGCCACCGGATCGGCGCCGACCCTCAGCGTCTCGGTCACCGTGTCGGTGGCGCCGCCGACGAGCGAGATCGTGTCGGCCATGCTGTCGGCCACGTAGACGGTGTCGGTCAGCGGGTCGACGGCGATGCCCTCGGGCGAGAGTCCCACAGGCACGGTCGCCGTCACGGCGTTCGTCGCTCCGTCGAGCACCGAGACGGCGTTCTCGGCTGAGTCGGCCACATACACCGTGTCGGTCGACGGGTCGACGGCGTAGTGCTCGCGATCTTCGCGAGCTGGTGGCCGTACTACACGCGCCTCGCCCGGGGCGAGGTCCTCTCGGTCAAGCACCAGCCCTACGTGATGGCGGCGCGGGCGGCCGGCGTCCGGGACCGCCGGATCGTCGTGCGCCACGTCCTGCGGAACGTGATCGAGCCGCTGGTCGTCTACTTCACCATGGACGTCGGGACGGTGATCGTCGTCTTCTCGACGATCGCC
>JAJYYT010000245.1 GCA_021800645.1 Actinomycetes bacterium | reverse complement strand
CCTGGCGAGCACGCGCGGCAGCGCGTCGCGCTGGCTGAGCTGGGTGAGGCGGCGTAGCGCACGGGCATCTCGCTCAATGACCTGAGGCACGTAATCGTCGAACCAGCGGTTGCGGCCGGCCGAGCTTGATCGGGCGACGGCAAGCGGCATACCTCCGGTCGTGACGCGACCCGCGTAGCCGGCTCGTGACTCGCTGAAGGGTGCGCTTGTGAGCAGCGACTCGGGGTTCTCGACCAGGAGCTCGGCAAAGCGCTCGGTGACGCCGGCGAGCTCCCCCTGGGAGAACGGCAGGACCGCGATCTCGTGGTAGCGCCCGGCGAGCTCGCGGTCGAGGATTGGCCTAGCCTGTGAACGCGTTGATCCGGTGAGGACGAAGCGCCCCGGCCGGAGGTCGCGATTCAGCTCGGCCTTTATCGCCTGCACGATCACCTCGCAGTGCTGCCACTCGTCGATGCACACCGGCGCCGGGCCGCCAGCGTAGAAGCCCGGATCTGCGCTCACCGCCTGCAGGGTGACGACGTCGTCGAGGTCGAGGATTTGGGTGCCGCTGCCACGGGCGAGGCGCTGGAGCACGTAGGACTTGCCCACCGTGCGGGGGCCGGCGAGGACGAGCACGGGCTCCTCGCGAAGCAGCTCGCGAGCACGCTCAAGTGCGCGTCGGGGGATGTCAGCGAGGCCGCTCATCCCTCTGAGGATACCGCTCGATCGGGCTGCGCCGAGCACTTCACCCGTATGTATTTGAGTCGTTAAGTTATGTTAAGTTGACGGACTCGCTCGGACATTCGTGACGCTCCGTCCCATGAGTCCTGGGAGGTAGGCCACGATGGACATCGTTATCGCGACTTCGGGCAGCAGCCGACACCAGGACACGCCATGGTCACGGGGTGCGGCACGGGCTCGCTCTCCGAGCGCGTGCTCGCGCGATTTCCTCAGGCCCAGATCGTGGCGGTCGACTTCGACCCGATCACCGTGCGGCTCGGGCAGACCGCGCTCGGGAACGTGGGAGGGCGCCTCACCTGGGTGGACGCCGACCTCCGCCGGGCCCGATGGGAGAGGGCGTTGCCGACGGGACGGTTCGACGCGGCGGTCTCGACCACGGCCCTCCATTGGCTCACCGGCCCGGAGCTGGCGAGACTATACCGGACGCTCGCGCGCCTACTCCGCCGGGGCGGGGTATTCCTCAACGGCGACAGCTTCGCCTACGCGACGGGTAGTCGACGGTTGACCCGGATGGCTCGTCTCGGGGCGGAGCGCCCCGGATCGGGCTCCTCCCGCGCGCCTCCAGTGGGCGAGAGCTGGCCGGAATGGTGGCGGGCGGCCCTACGCGATTCCCGATTGGCCCGAGAGTCCGCCCTCCATCGCGCTCGCTTTCCCCGCCGCCACGAGCGGACCCCGAGCCCGGACCTCGAGGGACATCTCGAGCGCCTGCGCCGCGCCGGCTTTCGCGAGGTCGAGGTCGTCTGGGGCAGCTGGCGAAACCGCGTGGTCGCCGCGGTCCGCTAGCGCGGGCAGCGGGCGGCGGGGCCGTCCACGGTCCCGGGCCGAAGCGAAGGATTGAAAGGGCGGCTCGTCCCCCGGGTGGCGGACCCTTCCGGGCCGGTCGAACGCGATGTCGGAGCTTGGCTTCTACGCGGCGGTGATCGTGAGCCTCTTCGCGATCGTCGACCCGATCGGCACCCTGCCGTTCTTCGTCGCGCTCACGGAGGGCTTCTCGGAAGCGGATCGCCACGTCATTCTCGATCGGGCCATCATGGTCCTCGGCGGGCTCCTGACGATCTTCGCCCTCGTTGGCCGGTTCCTGTTCGCGGCGTTCGGGTTAACGCTCGCCGCGTTCGAGATCGCCGGCGGGATCCTCCTGTTCGTCGTCGCCTACGACATGCTCCAGGGCGAGATCGGCCGGACGCGGCTCTCCCCCGAGGACCGGGAAGAGGCGATCGCGCGCCGGGACGAGATCTCGGTGATGCCCCTCGGGATCCCGCTCCTGGCGGGACCGGGCGCGATCTCGACGGTGATGATCTACGAGGGGAACGCGGGGAACGACGTGTTCCTCATCCTCGCGACGTTCATCGGGATCGCGGTCACCACGGCCGCGGCGTATCTCATCCTGCGCTTCGGCCAGCGGATCCTCCTGGCGCTCGGCCGCGTCGGAGTGATGGCGATGACCCGGGTGTTCGGGCTGCTCCTGGCGGCGGTCGCGGTGCAGTTCGTGATCAACGGGATCGCCGCGCTCGGCGTGATCCCGTAGAGGTCCGCGCGACGCGCTTCGACGGGCGGCGGGCGGTCGGTTTCGACGAGGGGGCCCGCGCCGCCGGGGTGGGCCGTCCCGCCCGGGCGAGCATGAGGCTCGAAGGCGTCCGGGGATTGCGTTCGGCCGCCCAGACCTTCTCCCCGGCCCGTATCGGGACCGGGAGATCGTTCTCGGCCGGCGGGAACGCGCACTCGTAGTCGTCGGTGTACGCGCAGTACGGGTTGAACGCCCGATTGAAGTCGAGCTCGTACTCGTCCCGCTCGTTCAGCTCGAGCGTGAGGTAACGGCCCGGCCCATAGCTCTCCTCGCCGCTGGTCGCGTCACGGAAGGGCACGAACACCGAGGTGCCGATGCCCTCCCCCGCGTGGTAGAGACGAAGCCGCAGGGGGCTTCGACCGATCGAGAAGACGAGGTCGCCCAGGTAGCGCATCACGGCCTGGTTGTCCCGGTTCGTCCGCAGGTACGCTTCCTCGGGGGACGGGCGCCGAGCGAGCGCGGCCGTGACGCGGAGCGCCGCGTCCGGCGGGAAGTACACGAGCGGATGGAACGGCACCCGCCCCGAGATGAACGGCGACTCCGGGTGGCGACCCATGAACTCGTCCTTCATGGCCCGCTCGCTCTCGAGCTCTCGGCGCCACGTGCGATCCGTCGCCATCGGGTCCGGCCGAGGAGCGGGGGGCCTTAAGCGTTGGCCGCGCCCGTCGGTCCGCCCTCGAACACGAGCGTCATCTCTTCTTCGTCGAGATACGCCCCGTCCCGCTTCACGGCCCGGGGCGAGTGACCCGTGGTGACGAACCCGAACCGCTCGTAGAGGCGGCGCGCGCCCGTGTTGATGCTGAACACCGAAAGGCGCACGACCTCGAACCGACGGCGGGCCCCGGCCAGGGCGTGGGTGAGCAGCGCCGTTCCGACCCCCTGCCCACGATGTGAGTGGTGCACGAGGATCCCGAGGATGCCGATGTGCGCCTGCTCCGAGCCGGCGACCGGCGCGAGCCGCTGGATGGTGCAGTTGCCGACGACCCGGCCGTCGCTCTCGGCGACCGACCAGACGTCCACGCCGCGCTCGAACCGACCGTAGGCCCGGGCGAACCAATCGATCTCGTCCGCGTGGCTCGGCCGCTCCGAGAACAGGGTGATGCCGATCGGGTCGCCCTGGGCGCGCTCGTCGTAGAGGTGGTAGTAGATGTCCAGGAGGCCGGGGAAGTCGCTCCATTGGACGTCGCGGACTTTCACGGCGGGGGATGGGGCCCGCCGTCTATCTACCTGACGGCCGGCGGGGGGTCCGGGGTCACCCCGAGGGGGCGACCGCTCGGCGACCAAAGAGCGACGTGGACCGGAACAGGAGGAGCTTCCACCGGTCGAGGGCGAGCGCCGCTCCCGCGACGAGCCCGAGCAACGCGAGGATCACGAGGGGCGAGATGGGCGCCATGAGCACGCCGAACGTCGCCATCGCCGAGAGGACGACAATGTCGAGCGCCGAGGCCACCCAGAGCGACGGGCTGGGCCGGGAGCTCCAGAACGGGCCCCGTTCCCGCATGAGAAAGAGCGTCGCCTGGCCGGAAAAGACGAGCTCGAGGAACACGGCCGTCTGCAGGGTCGCGAGCGGCCAGCGAAGGACGTACGCCCCGACGATGACCACGGAGAAGGAGAGCAGGAGCCACCCGAGCGCGACGCCCACTCCGACCCCGACGAGGCGACGGACGTCCCACCGGTCCGGGCCTTGCGACACCCGCGCATTGTCGGTCCCGACGGACATCACGACGAAGTCGTTCGCGAAGATCATGAGCAGGATGAGGAGCGGCGTGGTCACGAACAGTCCGGTCACGACGAACGCGACCGTGAGCAGAACCACCTGCTCGATCGTCTTCGAGATCTTGTTCAGCATCCAGGTCAGCATGCGGCGGTAGACCCGACGGCCGGACTCCACCGCCGCTACGATCCCTCCGAGCCCGGG
>JAJYYT010000244.1 GCA_021800645.1 Actinomycetes bacterium | reverse complement strand
ATCCCGACAGCTCGCTCGACCGTCGCCATGTCCGCCTCCACGTAGCGGTAGTAGAGGCCGTTGGGCTCCGAAGGGTCGATGCCCACGCCGCTCGACGGCCCGTCCACCTCGTCGCCCCCGACCAGCGCACGCACCGGTGCACGGACCTGTCCGCGGATGGCCTCCAGGGCTTCGCCGAGCGCCCGGCGGTTGTCGGCGAGAGAGAAGTCGGTGGCCGCGGCGTTGGAGAAGGTCGCCGGCTGCGGGGGCTCGCGGACGGCCACGCCTCGCCCGCCGCGTGCGAGGGAGCCACGGCGCCGGGGTGGACCTGCGGGAAGGTGGCGGTCCCTGACGGCCCGCTCGAAGCGGGCTCGCTGTGCGTCGAACGAGCCACCTCGCGCGAGGGAGGCCAGGGCGGTCAAGAAGTTCTCCGGGGCGGTGTTCTCGTCGAAGCGGCGCACGAGGTAGGCGACCGCGGACTCGAAGTCGCCGCGGCGCACGACCGGCGCGTAGAGCAGCACGCCCCCCGCGCGGCGCGCGACCGCTCCGGTCATGGACGGGGCCATGCCCTCGAGCATCTCGATCTCGACCCGTCCGCCACCGGCCTCGGCGTCGAGCGTGAGCGCCCAGGCGACGTCGAAGAGGTTGTGGCTCGCGACCCCGACCTGCACGGCGCCGCGGTTCTCGGGACCGAGGGCGATGTCCAACAGGCGCTTGTAGTTGGCGTCCACCTCTGCCTTGGTCCCGTACGGCGCCTGCACCCACCCCTGCAGCTCCGCCTCGACGCGCTCCATGGCGAGGTTGGCGCCCTTCACAAGCCGTACACGCACCGGCGCGCCGCCATCCGCGACGCGCCGGCGGGCGAAGGCGCAGAGCCGCTCGAGGACCGCGGCCGAGTCGGGAAGATAGGCCTGGAGGGCGACCCCGGCCGTGAGATCCGCGAATTGCTCTTCCGAGAGCACCGTGCAGAAGGCGTCGACGGTGATGTGCAGGTCGCGGTACTCCTCCATGTCCAGGTAGACGAGCTTGCTCGGCCGGGAGCGCGATGCGACCGACAGGATCGGGCGCAGCCGGCGCCGCACCTCTTCGAGACTGTGCTCGTACGCGACGACGTCGAGCTGGGAGTAGAGGGCGGACAGCTTGACCGAGACGCAGTCGATCTCGGGGCGCTCCAGGAGCTCGGTGACGAGCCGGGCACGCTCGGCGGCCTGGCCCTCGCCGAGGACCGCCTCTCCGAGGAGGTTGACGTTCACGCGCAGCCCCTCACGGCGGCGGCGGAGCACGTGGTGCCGGAGAGCCCTGGCCTCTGCGGAGAGCACGAGCCCGGCGAGCTCGTGGCGAAGGCGCGCGGTGGCGAGGGCGACGACCGGGCGGGGCGCCGCGCCCGCCAGCGCCGCGGCTGCCCGCAACGCGATCCGGTCGAGCGGGCCCGCCATCGCCGGCCGCGGGTACGCGGCCACGAGGTCGGCGAGCCGGCGCGCGGCGCGGCGCGGTGTGCGGATGCGCAGCACCTGGTCGGTCAGCTCTAGCAGGAAGGCCCGGCTGGCCCGGTCCGCGGCGAGCGCCGCCATCCGCCGCCGCCGGCGGAGCTCCGACGAGCTGGCCCGCCGTCCGGCCTCTTCGACCAGGGAGGAGGCGAGGCGCTCCGCTGCCGCGATGCGGGCCTCGTCGTCGACGGCGGGCATCTGGTGCGGCGCATCCGGCGCCGGTTGGGCATTGACCGGCACAGCAACTCCTGACGTTCGGCGCCGCTTCCCCGCGGCGCGTGGCCATCCCGGACCGTTCAGCTCGTCGTGCTGTAGAGCTCGTAGTACGACCCGTCGGGAGCCCGGACGTAGAACCACCGAAGCTCCCCTTCAGCGTGCAGCGCCAGCACGTCGGCTCCCGAGCTCTCGAGCTCGGCGTGCGCGGCTGCGGCGTCGTCCACGAGGAAGGCGCCGATCGCTCCGTCCACCGGATGACCGCCTCCGGCCACCTCGGACGCGTACACCTCGAAGGTGTCGCCGTTGGGCAGTAGGAAGCTCGCGACTTCTGACGTCAGACTCGAGGGCACCAGGTGCAGCTGCTCCTCGGCGAAGGAGACCATGTCCTCGAAATCGGGCGTCCTCGTCGCCAGCCATCTCAGCCCCATCACTCGCATGCCACGCTCCAATCCCGCCGGTCGCGCCGCTCCCGCCGCGCCTCCGTCACCTCTCGACCGCGACGGCGCGCCTCGGCTCGGACAGATGGACCGGCACTCCATCGGCGGTCCTCACGGTCAGGTCGTAGTCCAGGTCCGACGCGCCGAGCACTCGGTTCTCCCTGATGAACGGGAGTGGGACCGCCGGGTCGTCCGTGTCTATCTCACGCGCCAGGCGGTGCCCGTCGAACACCGCCTCGGCAACGATGCGCGGCACGACGCAGTCACCGATCCGGTACAGGCCCGAGATCCCGGCGTGCTCCCGGGCCCCGGGGTCGGCGCGCAGCTGCCTGAAGAGCGCGTCGTCCGATACTCGCTGCGTCACGAGGACGACGGCGTCGGCCGCCCACGACACGGTGTGGTCGGTCGCGAACACGTGGCATCCCGTCACGCAGTCCGGCCGGATCTCGGTGACGAGGTGCTCGGCAACGAGGCGGATCCCCTGAGAGTGGAGGTCGCGGTTGAGCTGCCACCCTTCGAGCGTGAAGAACGTGTACGGGGCGATCTGGCTGTGGGGCGTCACCAGGGTCACGTCGTGGCCGTCCCGGCGCAGCTTCTGGGCGAGGCCGACGCCCATGAAGTAGCCCTCCACGTCGTAGACGACGATGCGCGCGCCCGGGACCGCTTTGCCGTCCACCATCAGCTGCTCGGGCGTGAAGACATGGGGAAGGGAGGGGTCGGCCCCGAGGATCGGCTCGTGCGTGACGCCGTTGAGGCCGTCCCCCACCCAATGGGACCCCGTCGCGACGACGACGATGTCCGCGCCGTAGCTCAGGACGGCCTCGGCATCGAGCGCCGTTCGGGTGATGACCTCCACGTTCTCCAGCTTGCCGAGCTGGTACTCGCGGTAGTTGACGACGCGCATCCACTCTGCCAGGCCAGGAAGCTTGGGTATCCAGCGCATGATCCCGCCGATCTCCAGCTCCGCCTCGACCAGGTGGACGCTGTGCATGCCCCGCCTCCCGAGGACGGTCGCACACTCCATGCCGGCGGGCCCGGCACCCACGACGAGCACGTTACGGTCCGCGTTCTTCGCCTTCGTGAACCGTTCGGGGTGCCAGCCCCTCCGGTACTCTTCGCCCGCAGTCGCGTTCTGCGTGCAGGCGATGAGCACGCCCTGCATGACCCGTCCCGCGCAGATGTTGCATCCGATGCACTCCCGGATGTCGTCTGTGCGGCCTTCCTCGATCTTCTTCGGGAGGAACGGGTCGGAGATCGACGGGCGCGCCGCGCCGATGATGTCGATCTGACCGGACACGACCGCGGCGAGCATGGTCTCGGGGCTGGTGAAGCGGCCGACGCCGACCACAGGACGCGTGGTGTGGGGCCGGATCATCTCGTGCCAGGGCTTCTGGAAGTTCTCCTTGCCCCACCGCGACGCGAGCGTGTCCTGCCCCCACTCGAGGATCGACCCACCGATCTGGAGGTCCCACAGGTCCACGAGCGGGTCCGCCAGCTCGACGAAGCGGCAGACGTCCTCGTTGTCGAGGCGGAGCGGGCCTTCGCGAAGTGAGTCCATCGAGATCCGCACAGCGATCGCGCAGACGCCGTCCGCGACCTCGCGTACGAGCTCGAGGGTCTCGAGCCAGAACCGCGCACGATTTTCGAACGATCCTCCGTACTCGTCGTCGCGGCGGTTGTAGAACGGGTCCAGGAACTGGTACGTGAGCGGCACGTCGTGCCCCCCGTAGAGATTGACGATGTCGAACCCGGCCCTTATGGCGCGCCGGGTCGCGTCGACGTAGATCTGCTGCATGTCCCGGATGTCGTCCTTGTCCATCTCGTAGCACGACTGGCGCCACTCGCAGTCGCTCACGATCTGGGACACCCCGGGGGCGGGCATGCGAGACTCGAAATTCGGAGCGTGAGCGCCACCGGTCCAGAACTCGACACCCGCGAGCGCTCCGTGGTCGTGGAGCGCGTCGCACATCAGCGACAGATTGCGCACGTCGCTGTCGTCCCACAGCCGACCGGAGCTCAAGGGCGCATGATCGCTCGAGGGGTGGATCGAGCAGTACTCGGTGCTCGCTGCCGCCCAGCCGCC
>JAJYYT010000243.1 GCA_021800645.1 Actinomycetes bacterium | reverse complement strand
CAGCCGGTGGTACGCGGGGCCGTAGAGGAGGTCGAGGAGGAGAAGGGTGTTCGTGTCGGGCGGCAGCTCGCCCCGCTCGATCGCCCGCTGGAGGACGCCGAGGTGGCGGCGGCGCAGAGGTCCGACGAAGCGGTCGCGCCACGCCTCGGCGAGCTCCGGGTCGCGCTGGACCTCGGCGATCAGTCCCTTGAGCGTCCGGCCGGTCGTAGGCTGCCGGACCGCCCGCACCCATGACCGGAGGAGGCCGAGGAGGTCGTCGCGGAGGTTGCCGGTGGCCGGGACCGGCTGGCGGTCGAGGAAGTCGGTGACGAAGGCGTCGAAGGCGAGCGTGCCCTTCGACGGCCACCGCCGGTAGATCGACGCCTTGCCCACGTGAGCCCGTGCCGCGACGTCCTCGATCGTCATCGCTGCCAGGCCCCGTTCGGCGAGCAGCTCAGTCGCAGCCTGGAGGATCGCGTGCTCCGTGACGTCGCTGCGCGGGCGACCCCGCCCGCTCAGCTCACGCCTCCCGGCAGGAGCCGGCACGAGAGCCGCTGTCGTGGACACTGGGTCTGGGCCGCGGCCGACCACGAGCCGGAGGCTACCCCAATCAGCGATAAAACGGTTCGTTCCGTTTCTTCATCAAGGAGTTCTCCCCTGGGCGCGCCGATCGCGCCAGAGGCGGCGATCGAGCCAAAGGCGCAGCACGCCGCTCGAGGGCTCCTGCCACCGCAGGGATGCGTGCACGGCGATGTTTGAGGAGCTTGGGGCGGGATCGGCGTGGGCATGGGGGGGCTCGAGGCGCCGGGCCTCCACCGGGCCAGGGGATAGCCGACACGGAATTGCCCGGCGCGGCAGGGAATAGCCCGGCGCGGCAGGGAATAGCCGCTCGCTCCGGGCGTTGGAGAGGAATGTCCCTCCGACTTATAAAACGCAACGTACCGTTTCGTCAATGCCCGACTAGCAGATCCAGGGGTGCGAGGCGCGGCGAGGCACGAGTGCCGGTGGACAGGGCACGGGTTGCGGTGGACGAGGGCACGGGTTGCGGTGGACGAGGGCCGGGTTGCGGTGGAGGAGTCACGGGTTGTGATGGAGGAGTCACGGGTTGGGGTGGAGGAGTCACGGGTTGGGGTGGAGGAGTCACGGGCGGTGAGCCGTAGCGCTCTGAGCCAGCCGGCAACGGGCGAGCGGGCCGCGCCCCGCCATCGGGCAGCGGCGCTCGCGCTGATCCTGGCGGCGGCCTTCATGGTGGTCCTCGACTTCAGCATCGTGAACGTCGCGCTCGCCTCGATCGAGCGGGAACTGCACGTCGGCACCACGGCCGCCCAGTGGGTGATCACCGCCTATGCGATCACCTTTGGCGGGCTGCTCGTCCTCGGGGGCAGGATCGGCGACCTCTTCGGCCGGCGCCGGGTGTTCATGGTCGGCCTCGTGCTCTTCTCGCTGGCATCGCTTGCTGGGGGGTTGTCGACCTCCATCGGGGCGCTCGTCGCCGCACGAGCCGTGCAGGGAATCGGTGCGGCGCTGATCGCCCCTGCATCCCTCTCGCTCATCACCACGAGCACCCCTGAAGGGACGGCACGCAACAAGGCTCTGGGCTACTACGGGGCGGTCGCGTCCATCGGCTTCGTCGCAGGCCTGGTGCTCGGTGGCGTGCTCGTCCAGTACTTCGACTGGCGTGCGGTCCTTTGGGTCAACGTGCCGATCGGGCTTCTCGCGGCGGTGCTGACTCCCCTCCTGATCCACGGCGCCTCCGAGAGGCCACGTACCGATCGGCCGCGGCTCGACGTCGCCGGAGCCGTGCTCGTCACCGGCACGATCGGGACGCTCGTGTTCGCGGTGTCAGAAGCCCCCGTCCGCGGATGGACCTCGGCCAGGACTCTCGGCACGCTCGGGATCTCACTGGTCCTTGGCGCTGCGTTCGCGTACGTGGAGCAGCACCACCCCGAGCCGCTCGTGCGTCTGCGCCTGCTCCACCGACGGAGCCTTCGCTCGGCGAACCTCGCCATGGTCCTGCTGGGCGCCTGGTCGGCGGGGGAGCTGCTCACGGTGCCGCTCTTCTTCCAACTCGTGCTCCACTACTCGCCACTCGAGACCGGGCTGGCGCTCGTTCCCCAGGGTGTCATCGGGTTCATGGGGGCGTCGCGGGGCGCGAAGGCAATTCGCCGCGTAGGAGTTCGCCCGCTCCTCGTCGCCTCGACGGCGGTGGCCGGATTCGGCCTCCTCCTTCTCGGGCTGAGCTTCGGCTCGCACGATTACGTGCTCTTCCTTCCCGGCTTCATGCTTGCCGGCTTTGGGACGGCCTCCGGCGCCTTTGCGGCGACCGTGGCCGCGACCCACGGCGTCGATCACCGTGAGCAGGGTCTTGCCGGTGGGCTCATCAACATGAGCCGCCAGGTCGGTGCCGCGGTGGGGGTGGCGCTCACCGCGGCGATCATCGGGACGGGGGCGATGTCGGGCGGCACGGTCGGACCAGACCGCTCCTCGCTCTTCGTGATCGCGACCTTCGGCGTGCTCGCTGCGCTCGTCGCGGGTCGCGGCCTTGCTCAGAGAACCGGGGCGCCCGGCTCGCGAGACGACGACGTGGCCGAGGACGCGGACGGGGACGTCCAGCTCGCCAGATTGCACTGACGTCGGGGGAATGGCCGCCAGGTTCGGCTGCGCCGGCCTCCGGCAGACTCGCGGCCCAGCTGCGCCGGGCGCTGGCAGACTCGCGGCGTGCGTGAGGTGAGCACCGAGCAGAGGCCGTCCGAGCAGAGGCCGTCCGAGTGGAGGTCGTCCGAGCGGAGGTCGTCCGAGCCGACGACGAGACTCCCGCACGGTCGTGCCGCCCCTGGAGCGTCGGTGCGGACGTGGCCCACCGCCCATGCACGGTCGTGCCGGCACGGCGGCGGCGCGGATGCCCGATGACCACGACCAACACGTCGTACGTGCGAGCGGCTCGGGTGCTTGCCGAACGCGACCCGGTGATCGCGCGCCTCGTGAAGGACGCCGGGACGCCGCGTCTGCGACCGCCTCTCGGCACGCATTTCGACGCGTTGGTGCGCTCCATCGTGTACCAGCAGCTCGCCGGGGCGGCCGCGGCGGCCATCCATGGCCGGCTACTGGCAGCGCTGGGTGGCGAGGCGGAGCCCGCACGGCTGCTCTCGATCGGAGACGAGAAGCTCCGGGAGGCTGGGCTCTCCGCCAACAAGTCGGCCGCGCTACGCGACCTGGCGACGAAGGTGCTCGACGGGACTGTGGTGCTGGACCCCCGGCGCCTCCGGCGCGCGAGCGACGAGGAGGTTGTCGCTTGGCTGTCCAGCGTGCGCGGCGTCGGCCGGTGGACCGCTGAGATGTTCCTCATGTTCCAGCTGCGCCGGCTCGACGTGTGGCCGACGGGCGACCTCGGCGTCCGTCGCGGCTACGGCCTGGCGTTCGAGGTCCCGATGCCCGACCCTCGGCAGCTCGAGCTGCTCGGGGACCGTTTCCGGCCCTACCGGTCGATCGCTGCCTGGTACTGCTGGCGTGCGGTCGAGCTCTACGGGCGAGCCGCCGAGAGCGCGCTCACGCGATGAATTCGCGCATCGAGCACACCGACCCGTGAACTGGCCGATCTTCGCACTGGGCATCGTCGTCGCCGGGTTCACCTCGGCGAACGTGCTCTTCACCATGGTGCTTCCGCGCCGGCCGTTCGGCATCGACAGGATCGAACTGTGGATCAACCGCGGGGTGCTCGTGGCGATGAGCTACCTGTCACGCGCGTCGAAGACCTACGAGCGCAAGGACGCGGTGCTTTCGCCGATGGGTCCGTTCGCCCTCCTTCTCCAGCTCGTCACGTGGGCCGCGGGCCTGACCGTCGGCTTCGGGCTGCTCATTGCGGCGACACATCACTCGCTGGGGAACGCGCTCCTCCAAGCTGTCACGTCACTCTTCACCCTCGGCGCTGCCCACGAGGGCGGCCGGCCAGAACAAAAATGCTCCCGTACCGAAGAGAAGCAGTCCCGTGATGAAGCCCATCTTGTAGCCAAACTTTCGCATCAGCAGCGCGGCCGGCGTGGCAACCAGAAAATATCCCAGATAAAACGCGGATTGCACCAGGCCCGCCTGGAATCGCGAAATCGCAAACGACGTCATGAATTGGCGTATCAAGACGTCGTTCAGGTTGTTAGGAACTCCCCATAGAAAGAACAGTCCCGCGACCAGAAAGAACTGCAGGCCCATTCCCTGGGGAATCAGCAGAT
>JAJYYT010000242.1 GCA_021800645.1 Actinomycetes bacterium | reverse complement strand
CCGTGCATAAGCGGGCAAGCAGGGAGGAGCGACATGCCCGGTCCGCGCTCCTCGAGTGTGGAGACGACCCCCGCGACGCCCTTCGACTCGTCGTAGCGGCGGAACCCCGACTCGTTGGTGCGCGCGAACAGGTCGTCCTGGCGCCACATGACGCCCTTGGGCATGCCGGTCGTGCCGCCGGTGTAGAGCATGATCAGGTCGTCGGCGCTCCGCCCCCAGGGAGGATGGACTCGGCCCGCAGCGGACTTTGCGGCGTCCTCGTACCGGCTGGCCCACTTCGGGCAGGGCCCGGTGCCGTCGTCCACCCAGAGCCAGGCGCGGACCTTGGGGAGGCGTGCCCGGACGCGTTCGATCCGTGCGCCGAAGTCCCCGTGGAACACGACCGCCACCGCGTCCGCGTTGTCCCAGAGGTAGACGAGCTCGTCGTCTGCGTAGCGGTAGTTGGTGTTGACGGGTACCGCGGCGACCTTCAGCGCGCCGAAGAGCGCCTCGAGGTACTCCGGGCAGTTGTAGAGGTAGAGCGCGACCTTGTCCTGGTGGCCGACGCCCCGTCCGAGCAGCCACCGGCCGATGCCGTCGGCCCGGTGGTCCATCTCGGCCCAGGTCAGGCGCCGCTCGCCTTGAACCTGGGCGACCGACCCGGGCTGCGCGTCGGCGACCGCCTCCCACACGACGGCGTAGTTCCAGCTGGTCTGCGTCACGGTCACCACCTCGGGCGAGCCTATTTGCCTGAGAAAGGCGCGCTCCAGCCCGGGAACCGGCGCCTCCCCTTGATAGTCTCCGGCGACTTCGACTGAAGCGGAGCACAGTCCGTGGCCGTCACCCAGCGACACACGCCCAGTCTCTCGAAGGCCCGCGGCGGCCCTGCCGCGATGGCCAGCCGGACCGATCACGCGTTCGTGCCAGCTGTCGTCGCGGCCCTCGGCGGCACGCTGTTCGTCCTCGCACGGCTCTTCGTCGTAGCGAAGGGGGATCTCTCGCGGTTCGTGATGGCCGGGCGAGACTTCGTCGACCCGGCCACCGCCCCGCCGGGTCTCCACGTCTTCCCCGGCACCGGTTACGACGGCCAGTTCTACTACCGGCTCGCGCTCGACCCGGCGAACCTCCACAAGACGGCGTTCGGCGTGACCCTCGATGCGGGATTCCGCATTCAGCGGATCGGCATGTCTGCGCTGGCGTGGCTGGTGTCAGGTGGGCAGCACCAGCTCGTGCCCGCCTCCCTCGTCGCGGTGAACCTCGCGGCGCTCGTGGTCCTCGCGTGGCTCGGCGGGCTGATCGCTCGGGACGCCGGGCGGCACGCAGCATGGGGGCTCCTCGTCGCCGGCTACTGGGGCTTCCTCTTCAGCATCGGCCGGGACCTTCCCGAGGTCGTGGCGAGCTGCTTCCTCGTGGCCGGCCTGGTCGCGCTCCGGAGAAGTCGGCCGGTGCTCGCGGGCGTCGTGCTCGCCTGCGCGGTGCTCACTCTCGAGACGACGCTCGACGTCGTCATCGCCGTCGCTCTTGTCGCGTTCGTCCAGGTTGTCGTGCGGCGAAGCCGGCGACCTGGCATGCGTGACGCCGCGTGGGTCGTGCCGTTGCTTGCATTCGTCGGTTGGCAGCTGACCGGCTGGGCGGTGACCGGCACGCTGCCGATGCGCGCGGACACCGGCGACAACCTCGGCGTGCCCTTCGTCGCCATGGTCGGTGCCATCGTCCACTACCTCGTGCGGATCACCTCCCTGGGGTCTCTCGTGTGGCTCGGCGAGCTCTTCGTCCTCGCCGTAGTGACGCTCTACGCCGCCTGGTCGCTCGTCCGCTCCCGGGTGCCGGTCTGGGAGAAGACGGCGTGGGTCATCGCGTTGCTCGTCGCAGTCTCGCTCGCTCGCGGGATCTGGTACGGGCGGGCGGACTTCCGTGGGTTCGAGGACCTCTATCTTTTGTCGTCGATCGTGCTCCTCGGGTCGCGCCATCGGCTGTGGCTCCCCGCGGCGCTGGTCGCGGTGGCATGGGTCGTCACGTTCGCGCACCACGTGGTGGAGCTCTGATCGGCCGGCGCGGCCGGCGCGGCCGGCGCGGCCAGCGCGAACGGCGCGGCCAGCGCGAACGGCGCGGCCGGCCTCTCGTCGAGGTCGCCTACTCGTGCGAGCTGAGCGGCCCAGCGTCCGGGTAACCCTGTCGCACGCCCCGGCCCGCCCGCCGCACGAGCTGCTCGGGCTCGTAGAGCATCCAAAAGGCGTTGCGCGCGTGCTTGCGGGACCGGTCCTTTAGGACCGGGACGAGGTCGGTGGGGTCCTGCTCCTCGTCTTCGTGGACGAACACCTCGAGGATGGGGGTGCTCGTCATCAGTTGGGCCATCATGATCCCCGTCGATGCCTCGTGGGCACAGGTCTTGTCGATCGGGGCCCTGCCGGGCATGCCGAGCGCCACGACGATCCGGCATCCGTCGATCTCGATCATCCGCTTCGCCGCCACCGCCAGGTCCTTGAACCCCGGCACCGTCCGGCGGATGACCTCGAACCGCTCGCCGTACCCTGGGCACTGCCGAAGCTCGTCGACGGCCTCCGCCCCCATGTCGTAACGGGCGAACATCGTGTCGACGACGCCGATCCTGTCCGCAGGCCTGTCCACGGGGTCATTCTCGCGTGGAATTGCCCGTCACCCAGCCCGGCAGACCTGTCAGCCCCGAGGAGCGGTCAGCCCCGAGGAGCGGTCACCACCGGTAGAAGCGGCGGCTCCCCGCACGCTCCCCGCGCCCGATCGCGTACCCGACGAGCCACAATACGAGGAAGATCGCGGCAATGATCCAGAGGAAGTGGAGCGCGAATCCGAGCCCGAAGAAGAGCAGGACGATCAAGAATGCAAGCAGCAGTAGCACGCTTGGACCTCCGAGTACGGAGTGACCCCGTCGTCACTCTCGCCAAGGTCCTACCCGCGGCCGACCGGAGTGAATCCTTTCGTGGCCCGATCCGATCGCTCGAGGCGCGACACCCTGCATTGGCAGGCGGACCTGGGGGTGGACCGGCGGGCGGACCGGTCGGCGGACCGGTGGGCGGACGTGGCTACGATGCCGGGCGGGCGGTGGGTTCGTGCTGGACAGGCGTCGGCGTGCCCCCGGCCAGGCCACGCGGGGCAGCTCGCCGGACCCGAGGGCTTGGCTCCTGGCGGCCGAGCCTGTGGCCAGGCAAGAATGGGATGAAATGCTTGCGGGGCTGAAGCATCGTATCGCTGCAGAGCTCGTCTATGAGGAGGGGGGTCCGTTACTGCTCCGGCGCTACGCGATCGCCGGCTTCCTGGCGGGCGCGGTGGTCGTCGCGGGCGCGATGGCCGGTGGTTCGAGCTTCGTCTCCCATCTCCCGGGTGCGTGGTACTTCGGCACGCCGGGGGGGCCGCTCGGGTTTGTGGGCTCAGCCTCGAAGCGGGCGCCCGCGGTCAGCGTCCTCGCGGTCTACGGAGGCCTGGCGGTCCTGGGTGCGGTGTGGTGGCGCCTGCTGCGGGCTCTGTGGCGGAACCCCGGCGTGCAGGTGCGCGCGGTGGCGCGGGTGCTCCTCGTGTGGGCGGTGCCCTTCGTGATCGCCCCGCCGCTCTTCAGCCGCGACGTCTACAGCTACGCGGGCCAGGGGGCGATGGTCACCTTCCACATCGACCCTTACAGCTACGGAACCGGCGTGCTCGGCGCAACCCGGTTCAACCTGCTCGCCGGACCCCTCTGGGCGAACACCCCCTCGCCGTACGGACCGACGTTCCTGTCGCTCGACGGCCTCCTCACCCAGCTGTCGGGCCACGAGATCCTCGTGGACCTCTTCCTGCTGCGGCTGCTTGCGGTCGTTGGCGTCGTGCTCATCGCGCTGGCACTCTCGTCGCTTGCGAGGAGCATGGGGCGCGACCCGGCTGCGGTGGTGATGCTGGGCGCAGGGAGCCCGATCGTGCTCGCGACGCTCATCGGCGGCGAGCACAACGACGCGCTGATGGTCGGGCTGCTCCTCGCCGGGCTGGCAGCATGGAAGCGGTACGGGCCCGTCCCTGGCATCGTGCTGTGCGCGCTCGCCGCCGGCGTGAAGGCGCCTGCCGCGCTCGGGATCGTGCTGATCGGGTGGAACTGGGGCGGCTTGCACGCGCGGATTCCCGAGCGGATCGCCCGGACGCTGGGCGCGCTCGCCATCGGGGCCGTCACGCTCGCGGCGCTCTCCGCCGTCTCGGGGGTCGGCTGGGGCTGGGTGCTGACCCTCACCG
>JAJYYT010000241.1 GCA_021800645.1 Actinomycetes bacterium | reverse complement strand
TGTGGCCTCGACCACCGGCGCCGGATCGCGACCTTCGAGGAAGGGCTGAGGGTCCTGCGCGCCCTGCTGTCCGAAGGCCGCGTGACCTACCACGGCGAGGTGTTCTCCTTCGAGGACGTCGGCTTCTCGACCGGCGTCGAGCCGCAGCCCCTCCTCCCGGTGCAGAAGCCGCCGCCGATCTGGGTGGTGGCGAACCCCTCGATCGGCGCCTCCACCCCAAGAGGCGTCTCGAGCGCCGCGGCTCGGGTCGCCGAGCTGGGCGACGGCTGGCTGACCTGCTGCCGCGCGACGCATCCCGAAGAGGTCGCGGACTTCGTGGCGGAGCTCGCCTCGCTGCGCTCGCTCGCCGGCTTCGAGGTCGCCTACCAGGTCACGACCACCCTCGGCGACACGAAGGCCGACGCGCTCGCCGCCCAGCGCGCCTACATCGGGGCCTACTACCCGCAGTTCGGCGAGGCCGTGCAGCTCGCCGACTGGGGACCATCGGGCAGCGCAGACGCAGTGGAGGCGTGGTTCCGCGAGTTTCGCGACGCGGGGGTGACGACGTTCGTCTGCAGGTTCGCCTCCCTCGACCAGCAGGACCAGCTCGATCGGTTCGGCGCCCAGGTGCTCCCCGGGCTCCGACGCTGAAAGGTGAGGAGGATGGAGTGAGACGATGGCACGATCACGATGGCACGATGAAGGAGGCCGACGTGCAGGCCGAGCATCCGAGACAGCCGCGACGGACGACGGCGGGAACGACGAAGCACTGGACGCGAGGCTCATGACGACTTCGACGACGCCGACGGCCACTCGGAGGGCGAAAGCCTTCGCTCCGCTCCCAGGAGAGCGCGACGCCGGCGAGGGAGAGGAGATCTTCCTCACGGGGATCCAAGCGCTCGTGCGCGTCGTGCTCGACGCGATGCGAAGGGACCGTGCAGCGGGTCTGCACACGGCGGCGTTCGTCTCGGGTTACCCCGGGTCCCCGCTCGCCGGTTTCGACAAGGAGCTGGCACGGCACCGATCGCTGCTCGCCGATCTCGACGTGGTCCACCTCCCCGGGCAGAACGAAGAGCTGGCTGCGACGGCGGTCGCGGGCAGCCAGCTCGCTCAGGGGTTCCGAAGCGCCCGCTATGACGGGGTGCTCGGGGTGTGGTACGGCAAGGCGCCAGGGCTCGACCGGGCGCTGGACGCGCTCTGGCACGGCCAGTTCACGGGCGCGTCCTCCAACGGAGGGGTCCTGCTCTTCGTGGGAGACGACCCGGCGTGCAAGTCCTCCATGGTCCCGAGCGCCTCGGAGCTCACGCTCGCCTCCCTGCACATCCCGGTGCTGTACCCAGGGAGCGTGGAGGAGATCCTGTCGCTGGGTGCTCACGGTGTCGCGCTGTCGCGCTCCTCAGGGCTCTGGACGTCGCTCAAGATCGTCGCGTCGGTCGCCGACGGCTTCGCCAGCGCGTCTGGCGACGCGCTCCACGGCCTCGAGGGGCGACCGGTCCCGAGCACGGGCGCCTACGTCCCGATCGTGCGCCCGCCATGCGTGCCGGACTCGCTCCAGACGGAGCAGGAGATCATGACGGTCCGCACCGACGCCGCGATCGAGTACGGCAGGCTTGCGGGGCTCAACCGGGCCACCCTGGACACCGACGACGCCTGGCTCGGCATCGTCGCAGCTGGCAGCGTCTACCGGGAGGTCCTCGCCGCACTCGAGCGCTTGGGCCTGGACCACGGCGCGCTCGGTCGCTACGGCGTGCGGCTCATGCAGGTCCAGATGCTCTCCCCCCTCGAGCCGGCGTCCTTCCGGCACTTCGCACGAGGCCTGCACGAGATCCTCGTCGTCGAAGAGAAGCGGCCGCTTCTGGAGCCCTACCTCCGTGAGGCGCTCTATGGGACCGCTGATCCCCCGAGGATCGTCGGTCGCCTCGACGAGCAGGGCAAGCCGCTCGTGCCAGGCTTCGGCGTCCTCCACTCTCGGGAGCTCGCGGACATCGTCGCCGGTCGCCTGCGCCAGAGGGTCCCCGAGACCGCCTTCGCCCCCAAGCCCGCGGAACGGCCGAGGATCCCGATCGCCTCGGTGCAGCGCACGCCGTACTTCTGCTCCGGCTGCCCGCACAACTCGAGCGTCCGGGTACCCGAAGGAGCCTTGGTCGGAGTCGGGACCGGCTGCCATGCGCTGAGCGCCTGGGCGGACGAGCGCATGGTCGGCACCATCGTCACCAAGGCCCAGATGGGCGGGGAGGGGGCGACCTGGCTCGGCCTCGAGCCCTTCGTGGCCGACGACCACATGTTCCAGGACATCGGCGACGGGACCTACTTCCATTCGGGCCAGCTCGCGATCCAAGCAGCGGTCGCAGCGGGGTCCCACATCACGTTCAAGCTGCTCTACAACGGCGCGATCGCCATGACCGGCGGGCAAGATCCCTCCGAGAGCGACAGCCGACCGGTCCAGGACGTCGCGGAGATCCTCCTGCGCCAAGGGGTGCGCCGGGTGCTCATCACCACCGACGATCCGGCTCGCTACCGCGGGGTCCGCCTGCCTCGGGGCGTGGAGGTCTGGCACAGGAGGCGGGTGCTCGAAGCCCAGCACGTCCTGGCGAAGGAGCCCGGCGTCACGGTCATGATCCACGACCAGCGCTGCGCCGCCGAGAAGCGACGCGATCGCGCCCGCGGGAAGCTTCCGACCCCGACCCGACGCGTCTACATCAACGAACGGGTGTGCGAAGGCTGCGGGGACTGCGGGCTCGCGTCCAACTGCCTGTCGGTCGAACCGGTGGAGACCGAGCTCGGCCGCAAGACCAGGATCAACCAGACGTCGTGCAACGCGGACTACTCCTGCCTCGAGGGGAACTGCCCGTCGTTCCTCACCGTGCGGCGTCGCTCGACCAGCCCAGTGAGGACCCTCCTCGCTCGCCGGCGCGCCTCCGGCTCGGCGCCGGTCTCCCCGTCCGGCCGGCAGCAGGCGCCGGCGGAGCCGGGCTCCCTGCCCGACCCCCGGCTCCTCTTCGACGCAGGGGACTTCACGATGCGGATGCCGGGCGTGGGGGGAACCGGGGTCGTGACCGTCAGCCAGATCATCGGGATGGCGGCCACGCACGCCGGCCTCCACGTCCAGGGGCTCGACCAGACCGGCCTCAGCCAGAAGGCCGGCGCCGTCGTCTCCGACCTTCGGTTGAGCACGCGCCCTCTGCCGGGATCCAACCAGCTGTCGCGTGCCGTCGACCTCTACCTCGGCTTCGACCAGGTCGTCGCGCTCTCCCCCGGGCACCTCTCCACCATCGCACCGGGGAGGACCGTCGCGGTGGTCTCGACCAGTCCGGTCCCCACCGCCGACATGGTGACCCACCCCGACCGCACGCTCCCGACCAGCGCACGGGTCGCGGAGGTGCTCTCCGAGCTGGTCGGCCCCGAGCGGCTGTTCCTCGTCGACCCCGTCCGGCTCACCGAGCGGCTCCTTGGCTCCGCGGTGTTCGCGAACGTGCTCCTGCTCGGGGTCGCCTTCCAGGCCGGCGCCCTTCCGCTCCCCTCGGAGAGCATCGAACGGGCCATCGAGCTCAACGGCGTCGCCGTCCCCCAGAACCTCGCCGCGTTCCGGTGGGGCCGGGCGTGGATCGCCGACCGCGCACAGGTGGCGGCCGTCGTCGAGCGGGAGAAGGATCACGAGGCATCCCCCTCACGAGCCGGCCCTGCGCTGCCGGACGCCATTCGCCAGGACCCCGAGCTCGCCGAGCTCGTCTCGCTCCGAGCGAGGGACCTCGAGGAGTACCAGAGCCCTGCGTACGCGGCGCACTACCTCGAAGTCGTCGCCCTCGCCGCGCGCGCGGAGCAGCAGGCGGGCCAGCGCTCCGGCGCCTTCTCTGCGGCGGTGGCGAGAGGCCTCCACAAGCTGATGGCCTACAAGGACGAGTACGAAGTCGCCCGGCTCCACCTCGAGGCGCTCCCGATCGAGGCTCGAGAGCCAGGGGCACGGGTCAGCTGGCACCTCCAACCGCCGATCTTCAAATCGCTGGGTCTGGAGAGGAAGATCGAGGTCGGACCCTGGTTCCGCTACGCGTTCGTCGCGCTCCGGGCGGCTCGCTCGCTGCGGGGAACCCCCCTGGACCCATTCGGGCACACGCAGGTGAGGCGCACCGAGCGGCGGCTCGCCGCGCAGTACGAGGCAGACGTCCGCCGCCTCGTGAAGATCCTGACCTCAGAGAACCATGCGCTGGCGTGCGAGCTCGCTCGGCTCCCGGA
>JAJYYT010000240.1 GCA_021800645.1 Actinomycetes bacterium | reverse complement strand
CGATGCTGGACGGTGACGGACGAGGCAGGGCCGCGGACGACCCCGCCCCTGGCATCGTCGGCGCGCTCGTCCCGCCCGCAACCAAACCCGCCCGCCGACGGGGGGCGCCGCTCGGACCGGCCGGAGGTACCCTCGGGCCCGGTAGCGCCGACGGCGGGCCCGGTAGCGCCGACGGCGGGCCCGGTAGCGCCGACGGCGGGCCCGGCGCGCTGCCCCGGATGCCCGGTGGTGCCAGGAGCGGGCACCTCGGGAACCTGGGAGGAGGCGGCTTCGCCGCGGTGGCGCTCCTCGGACGACCAGCCACCGACGAGCTACAGCGCCGCATCGACGCGCTCCCGCCAGTCACCGACGACGCAGAGATCGACGTGGCCGCGCAGGCAGGGGTGCGCGGGGCGTTCTCCCTGGCCCGGTTCGTACGGCCGTGGCGGCGGCAGCTCGGGCTCGGCCTGGCCCTGGTCGCCCTCGACGCGGCGGCCACCCTGGCGGCGCCGATGTTGGTCCGCTACGGCGTGGACCGAGGGGTCCTCCGGCACTCGCTCGCTGCGTTGCTCGTCGTCGCGGGGGTCTTCGCCGCCGTGGCCCTCTTCGACTGGTGGGACATGTGGGCGGAGAACGTGGTGACCGGTCGAGGCGGCGAACGCATGCTTGCCTCGTTGCGGGTGCGCATCTTCGCCCACCTCCAACGCCTCGGGCTGGACTACTACGAGCGCGAGCTGGCGGGTCGGACGCTGACCCGGATGACCTCCGACGTCGACACCTTGTCGAACCTCCTCCAGACCGGCCTCGTCAACGCCCTCGTCTCCCTGGTCACCTTCGTCGGCATCGCCGCCCTCTTCTTCGTCATGGACGTTCGTCTGGCCCTGGTGGCCATGTCGGTGGTCCCTCCGCTGATCGTGGCCACGCTGTGGTTCCGGCGAGCCTCGGCCCGGGCCTACGGGCGCCAGCGCGAGTGGATCGCCTCGGTGAACGCCTACCTGCAAGAGAGCCTGTCGGGGATCCGCGAGGTCCACGCCTTCCGACGCCACGAGCGCAACCGTGCCGAGTTCCGCGAACGGTGCGACCGGTACCTCCAGGCCGGTCTCGCCGCGGTGCGGGCCCAGACGTCCTACATGGCGTTCTCCGACCTGCTCGCCAACGTGGCCATGGCGCTCGTGCTCTACGTGGGCGGTCACCTGGTGGTCGCCCACTCGCTGTCCATCGGCGAGCTGGTTGCCTTCCTGCTCTACCTCACCTTGTTCTTCAGCCCCATCCAGCAGCTCTCCCAGGTGTTCGACTCCTACCAGCAGGCGCGCGCCGGTGTCGCCAAGATCGCCACGCTCCTCGGCCAGCCGGTCATCACACCCGAGCCGGAGCAGCCCAACGACCCCGGGGTGCTCGCTGGCCATGTCCGCTTCGAGGGCGTGTCGTTCCGGTACCCCGGCTCCGATGCCTGGTCGGTCCGCGGGGTCGACCTCGACGTCCGTTCCGGCGAGACCCTGGCGGTGGTGGGGGAGACTGGCGCAGGGAAGTCGACGTTGGTGAAGCTGCTCGCCCGCTTCTACGACCCGACCGAGGGCAGGGTCCTCGTCGACGGGCACGACGTCTGCACACTCGACCTCGGCGCCTACCGTCGACAGCTCGGCTACGTCCCCCAGGAGCCGTTCCTCTTTTCGGGGACCATCCGCTCCAACATCACCTACGCGTGTCCCGACGCCGACGACGCGGCAGTCGAAGCGGTGGGGGCGGCCGTCGGGCTGGACCGGGTGGTCGCCAGGCTCCCCGACGGCTACGACCACGCGGTCTCCGAGCGCGGGCGGTCGTTGTCGGCCGGCCAGCGCCAGCTCGTCTGCCTGGCCCGGGCGCTGCTCGTCGACCCGGCCATCCTGGTGCTCGACGAGGCCACCTCGAACCTCGACCTGTCGGTCGAGGCAGCGGTGAGCCGGGCGATGGAGGCGGCTGCCCGTGGCCGGACGACGATCCTCATCGCCCACCGTCTCCAGACGGCACGACGGGCCGACCGGATCGTCGTCATGCACGCCGGCCGCGTCGTCGAGGTCGGGACGCACGACTCGCTGGTTGCCGCCGAGGGCACCTACGCGGCGCTCTGGCAGGCCTCGTCGCAGGGGGCGCCAGTGGCGTGAGGGCCCGGTGCTGCCACGCCTTCTGGTCGGCCCTGGCAGCCCGGCGCGGTGGTCGTCGGAGCACGGCGGGCAGACACGGCCTCCAGTGCTCACCACACCGGTAGACTTCCCTACTCGTATGCGAGCGACAGCAGCGCCCGAAGAGGGCAACAAGGTCCGCCTCTCCGTCGAGCTCGACGCGGCGGAGATCGACGACGCCCTCGACGACGTGGTTCGCAGGCTGGCGCGACAGGTCCGAGTGCCGGGCTTCCGGCCGGGCAAGGTGCCCCGGCGGGTGATCGAAGCCCGCATGGGGGGGCCAGCCGCGCTGCGCGACGAGGCGCTCAGGGAGGCGCTGCCTGCCTTCTACGCCCAGGCGGTCTCCGACACCGAAGTCGACCCGATCGACCAGCCCGAGATCGACATCACGAGCGACGACCCCTCGGGCACGGTCCGCTTCGACGCGGTGGTCGCCGTGCGGCCGACCGTGTCGGTGGCCGGGTACCAGGGTCTGGTGGTGACGGTGCCTGCCGTGGAGGTCACCGAGGCGGACATCGACGACCAGATGGACCGGCTCCGGGCCACTACCGGAGAGCTCGTCGAGGTCGATCGGCCGGCAGTGGACGGCGACCGGGTCACGCTCGACATCGAGGTCCGCCGGCACCCGGTCGCAGGAGCGGCCGGCGAAGGGGACGACGGGGACGAGGCCTCCGCCGACGAAGCGACCGGTGACAACGCAACCGGGGACGCCGAAGTCGGTCCGGACACCGACCTCGTCGCCGAGGACTTCCTCTACGAGGTAGGCAGCGGTGGCATCGTCGCCGAGCTCGACGACCAGGTGCGTGGCGCCTCGGCGGGTGACACCCGCACCTTCGAGACCGTGCTCGGGGGCCCGGGCGACAGCGAGACGGGGGACAGCGAGGCGAGCGGCACGACCGAGGGACAGCCGGTCACCTTCACCGTGACGGTGAAGAGCGTCAAGGAGCTCGTCCTGCCCGAGGTCACCGACGAGTGGGCCTCGGAGGCCTCCGAGTTCGCCACGGTGGCCGAGCTGCGTGCCGACATCGCCGAGCGGCTCCGGCGGGTGCGGGTGCTCCGGGCCCGTCGGGCGCTGAGCGAGGGGACCGAGCAGGCCCTCTGCGAGCTGGTGGCCGAGGACGTGCCGGACGTGCTCGTCGAGGCCGAGCTACGCGAACGAGTCCACGACCTCGAGCACCGTCTCGAGCACCAGGGCATCGCCATCGACCAGTTCGTCGCCGCCACCGGGCGTAGCGAACAGGAGCTGATCGACGAGCTGCGCCAGGCTGCCGTGACGGGCGTCAAGCTCGACCTCGCCCTCCGGGCCGTGGCGGACGCCGAGGGGATCGAGGTCGACGACGAGGAGCTCGCGTCCGAGCTCGCCGCCATGGCCGAACGGCTCGGCATGTCGGTCGACCAGGTCCGCTCCGAGCTCGACCGGGGTGGGCGCCTGCCGACGGTACGCTCGGAGCAGCGCAAGGCCAAGGCCATGCGCTGGTTGCTCGACACGGTGCAGTTGGTCGACGAGGACGGGAACCCCGTGTCACGGGACGTCCTCGAGGCCGGTGAGGACGAGGAGGACTCCCAGTGAGGACGACCCAGGCAGCGAGCTCGCTGGACGCCCAGGCCTACAGCGTGCCCTGGGTGGTCGAGTCGACCAGCCGTGGCGAGCGCAACTACGACCTCTACTCCCGTCTGCTGCGCGAGCGGATCATCTTCCTCGGCACGCCGATCAACGACGCCGTGGCCAACCTGGTCTGTGCCCAGTTGCTGTTCCTCGAGTCGGAGGAGTCCGACAAGGACATCCACCTCTACATCAATTCGCCCGGCGGGGACATCACGGCGCTGTTCGCCATCTACGACACGATGAAGTACATCAAGCCCGATACCTCCACCTTCTGCTTCGGCCAGGCGGCGTCTGCCGCCGCGGTCCTCTTAGGTGCCGGCACGCGGGGGAAGCGGTTCGCCCTGCCGCATGCCCGGATCCTGCTCCACCAGCCCTTCGGCGGCGTCGAAGGACAGGCGAGCGACATCGAGCTGCAGGCCAAGGAGATCCTGCGCATGCGCGACCTGCTCAACGGCATGTTGGCGGCAGACACCGGCCAGGCAGT
>JAJYYT010000004.1 GCA_021800645.1 Actinomycetes bacterium | reverse complement strand
GGCACCGCACCCGGGAGCGCCGCCAAGGTCCGTCTTCAACGCCGCCACGAGCACCTCCACCGGATCCTCCTCGGGCAGGATCCACCGGATGCGCGGGTCCCGGCGGAACCATGCCCACTGCCTGCGAGCAAACGCGCGGGTGCGCCTGACTGCCTCAGCCACGCAGTCTTCCAGGGGCACGGCGGCCTCCACATGGGCGAGCAGCTCCTTGTAGCCGAGCGCCTGGCGGGCCGTGCGCGAGAGTCCCTTCGCCTGTGAGGCAATGCGACGAACCTCTTCGACGAGCCCCTCGTCGACCCAGCGAAAGAAGCGCTCCTCGATTCGCCTGTCCACTTCCTCGACTGCGAACGGCAACCCGAACAGCGCGACCGGAGAGGGTGGGTACTCCCTGAGCCCGGGCCCATACGAAGAAAAGGGCCGCCCGGACCCGAGCGTCACCTCCAGCGCGCGCACGATGCGGCGACGGTTGGAATCCGTCGTGCGCGACGCGGCGAGCGGGTCGAGCGCAGCGAGCCGCGCATGAAGCGCCCGGACGTCGCCGAGGCGGTCCGCCTCGTGCTCGAGCGCCTCGGCAACCTCGGGAAAGCGAGGCGGGATCTCGAAGTCGTCCACGACAGCGCGAAAGTACAGTCCCGTGCCTCCGACGAGGAGTGCGCGACGGCCACGGCGCGCGATGTCGGCGCGGACTTCGCGTGCGCGTCGTTGGAACTCCCTGACGGTGAACTCCTCTGCGGGCTCCACCAGATCGAGCAAGTGGTGGGGTACCGCAGCGCGGTCAGCTCTCGAGGGCTTCGCAGTCCCGATGTCCATCCCGCGATAGACGGTCATCGAATCGACGCAGACGAGCTCCACATCGCCGAGCTGCCTGGCGACGGACATCGCGACGGAAGACTTGCCGGACGCGGTGGTGCCCACCAGCGCGACGGCAGGAGGCGACGTCAACCGGCGGTGACCGGGATTCGACGCCGGTACGCAGGTGCGGCACCCACACGCACGAGCACCCCGAGGAGGTGGTGCGGCGCGGCTCCGGTGATCTTGACATCGCAGAACGCGCCCGGCCCGGTGCGCTCGTCGCCGTCGGGGGGGAAGTGGACGAGCTTGCCCTGCCTGGTCCGCCCTGCCAGGACCGCGGGATCGCGGCGGCTCGGACCTTCGACCAGGACCTCCTCGGTCTTTCCCACGCGTGCTTGGTTGCGCCGGAGCGCGGAGCGCTCGACCACGTGACGCAAGCGCTCGAACCGGTCGGCGATGACGTCAGGCGCGACGAAGGAATCCGTCATTGCCGCGGCCCGCGTACCCGGACGAGGTGAGAAGACGAACGTGTACGCGCTGTCGAACTCGGCCTCGGCCGCCACTTCGAGGGTGCTCGCGAAATCCTCCTCGGTCTCGCCGGGGAACCCGACGATGATGTCCGTCGTGACGGCGAGATCCTCCACCGCATCGCGGGCCGCAGCGAGACGAGCGAGGTAGCGCTCCGAGGTGTATCCGCGCCTCATGGCTGCGAGCACACGATCACTTCCTGACTGCAGCGGGAGATGGAGCTGCTCACAGACTGCGTCGACGTCCGCCATCGCGGCGATCGTCTCGGGTCGGAGGTCCTTTGGATGGGGGCTCGTGAATCGCACCCGTCGGATCCCCTCCACTGCACCGATCTCTCCTAGCAGCTCGGCGAAGAGGGGACGGCGCCGCGTGAGGTCGCGCCCGTAGGAGTTCACGTTCTGCCCGAGCAAGGTCACCTCCACGACGCCGCGGCGCGCGAGCAAGCGCACCTCGTCGACGAGCTCGGCGACCGGGCGGCTCACCTCGGGACCGCGAACCGATGGGACGATGCAGAACGCGCAGGAGTTGTCGCAGCCGGTCTGGATGGTCACCCACGCCGAATACGGCAGCTCGCGCACGGCGGCGAGCGCCGGCGCGTGATCGACCAGGGCCGGATCGGGGGCGTCGAGCACCTCGACGATCGGGCCCTCCGAGGCAGCGCGGCGCAAGAGCTCCGGCGCCCGCGCGAGGTTGTGGGTGCCGAAGACCACGTCGACGTGCGGCGCCTTCTCCCGGACCAGCTCGCCGTCCTTTTGTGCGAGGCAGCCACCCACCGCGATCTGGAGGTCGGGCCGGCGCTGGCGCAACGTCTTCAGTTGACCGAGATGGCCGTAGAGCTTGTTGTCTGCGTTCTCACGAATGCAGCAGGTGTTGAAGACCACCAGATCCGCATCGTCCAGGCTCTCCGTTGGTTCCATCCCCTCCGCCGCGAGCAGGCCTGCCAGGCGCTCCGAGTCGTGCTCGTTCATCTGGCACCCGAAGGTGCGGACGAAAAACCTGCGGCCCACCGCGCAAGTTTACGCCGGCGCCCACACCGGTCCTGCGCCAGCCCCAGCCAGCCCTACTCCAGCCCCAGCCAGCCCTACTCCAGCCCTACTCCGCTCCGGTCTCTACAGGGCGCTCCAGACCTTGCACATCGGCATGCAAGGTGAGGACGCGGCCCGGGACTCCAGCGTCTCGGAGTGCGGCACGCCCGGCCTCGACCACCTCCCTCGCTCGTCCCTCAGAGCAGATGCCGAGCAGCGTAGGGCCTGCACCCGACCAGCAGGCAGCGCTCGCGCCGCCTGCCTCGAGCGCTGCGAGCAGCTGCGGCGCCTCCGGGAAGAGCAGGGTCCGCGGCCGCTGGTGCAGCCGGTCCCTGGCGGCGGCAGGCACGAGCTTGCGCGCGTCGCCGAGCCCTTCGAGAAGCAGCGCGAGCCTGCCGAGGTTGAAGACGGCGTCCTCCCGGGAGACCTCGGTGGGCAGCGAGGCGCGCGCCAACGACGTCTGGAGGGTCCGGTCGGGGATGACTGCGACAAACGCGAGGCTGGGGTCGAGCGCGAGCTTCGACACCCGGAGGCCGTCGTCCAGCGCGTTGACCGCGACCAGCCCGCCGGCAAACGCGGCAGCCGCGTTGTCCGGATGGCCTTCCACGCGTGCTGCGACCGCCAGAGGGTCCTCCGCGCCGGCCGCCGCTGCTGCCGCGAGGGCGATGGCGGCGGACGAGCCCAGGCCTCGCGCGACGGGCACCTCGGAACGGACTCGGATCGCAACCCGGTCGTGGCCAAGGACCTCTGCGGCGACGCGCGCCGCCAGGTGCGAGGCATCCGACGGGAGGTCGGAGCCTTCGCCCTCGCTCGAGACCTGCAACCGTTCGGCCGGTTCGACTTCGACATCGACGTAGAGATCGAGTGCGACCGCGAGGACGTCGAGCCCCGGCCCGAGGTTCGCCGCCGACGCGGGCGCTCTGGCGCGCACGGCGGCCTCCCCCTCAGGGCACCCGCGCGGCGAGCCGCACCGGAACCGAGATCCGCTGGCCAGCGAGCATGAACGTCGCGGTGCCCACCAGTGCTCCCTTGTCGACGCGATCCTTTGGTGGGCTGATTCGTACGACCTGCCGGATCGGGTCACCGGGCAGCGTGAGCAGGCTCGCGGGCGCCGCAGTCCTGGCATCGGCCGTGCGCGCGCCTGCGCTGAGCCGCGCGACCACGGTGCCCTTCTTGGCGACCACCACCGCTCTCACCCTCGCCGACGCGGCCTTGGCCAGTGCGAGCGCCTCCCTTCCCGCCACACCGAGAACTGTCCACCCCTCCTGCGAGGTGACCGCGGCGAGCGAGAGGAGCGTCTTCCCGTCGACCGAGGTGCGATAGGCGAGGACGTCGCCACCACCCGCCGCGTCGGTGAAGCCCGACTTGACGCCGACCACCCCTGTCGTGCCCACGAGTGGGGTGTACGACTGGACGGTGCCGGCGAGCGGCAGGGTGACGGAAGGCATCGAGACGATCTGTGCGAAGACCGGATCCGCCATCGCGGCGGCGGCCACCCGCAGGAGGTCGGATGCCGTCGACACCGACGAGGGCAGGAACCCGCTGGCGTCCCCGAAGTGGGTGTCGCGCATCCCAAGAGCCGACGCGGTCGCGTTCATCTTGGCGACGAACGCCGGAAGGCTCCCTGCGTCCCAGCATGCGAGCGCGTACGCGAGGTCGTTCGCGGAGTGGACAAGCAGCCCTTCGAGCATCTGGTGCTCGGTGAGGACCTCTCCTTGCTTCAATTCGACGTTTGCCTGGTCCGTCACGGTGTCGATGCCGAACTGCGCCGCGTCCGCCGGGGTCATCGTGACGTTGGGGCCCTGCTGACCGAGCGCAAGCGGATGGTCCTCGAGAACCACGTACGCCGTCATCATCTTGGTCATGCTCGCGACGGGGACCGGGTGCTCGGGGCCCGACTGCACTTGGAGACCGACCGCGGGGATGTCCACTGCCGCCTCTCCCGCCTTGGGCCACGGCAACGCGGGGATGAGCGATGCGGCAGTCGATGGACCAGCGATGGCGATGCGCGGCAGGGTGACCCGCACCGAGACTTGCGGCGGGCCGGGCAACCTACCCGTCGAGCTCATGAGCCAGGTGGCGAGGACCGCCAACGCGGCGAGCCCGACGAGCGTCCGGAGGACCCGGGCACGCCGACGCGCGCGCCGACGTTGGCGAGTTCCCCATGGACCGCCGCGAGGCTCTTGGATGGCGATCTCCACGGGCTGACTTCCCCGCTATCGGGGTCGGGCGTCGAGCTCTTCGGGCGTCATCAGCACAGCCCGAGCTTTCGAGCCTTCCGACGGACCGACGACGCCGCGGCGCTCGAGGAGGTCCATGAGCCGCCCTGCACGGGCGAATCCGACGCGGAGCTTTCGCTGCAGCATCGACGTGGACCCGAGCTGGGATCGGACGACCAGCTCCATGGCCGATTCCAGCAGTTCGTCGTCGTCCTCGGCGCCCATCGCGCTCCCCGCTGGTCCGTCGTCGACCCCTTGAATGCCGACGGCGGGCTCGGTCACTCGTCCCTGCCTGCGCCAGTGGCCGACCACGGCGCGCACCTCGCCCTCCGTTACCCAGGGCGCCTGCAGCCGGCGCGGAACGCTCGACGAAGCGGTGAGCAGCAGCATGTCGCCCTTCCCGACAAGTCGCTCTGCGCCGGGCTGGTCCAGGATCACTCGGCTGTCGGCGAGCGAGGACACCGAAAATGCCATGCGGCTCGGGATGTTCGCCTTGATCACCCCGGTGATGACGTCGACCGACGGGCGCTGGGTGGCGAGCACGAGGTGGATGCCGACCGCACGAGCCATCTGGGCGATCCGACAGACCGAGTCCTCGACGTCGCGTGCGGCCACCATCATCAGGTCGTTGAGCTCGTCGACGACGATGAGGATGAAGGGCAACTGCTCGGGCAACTGCTCGGGCAACTGCTCGGGCAACTGCTCGGGCAACTGCTCGGGCGGCTGCCCCCCGAGGTCCTCGGGCGCCACGGAGCTCCGAGCGTCGTCCGCGCCACGGGTCCCACCACCGCCTCGGCCATCGACCCCCAACCCACCGGTCTCCTCGGTCGCGATCTCGCCCTTGGTGACACCCTGATCCGGCGCGCCCGAAACCGGTGCGGCACCCGCGGAAGGCCCGGCAGGGGTGCGGGAGGCGGCGCGGGCGCGGGCGACTACCTCGCCGAGGCGGGCAGCCACCGAGAGCCCACCCGTCGGACCGAGCTCGCCGCTCGCGAGCGCCTGGTGGTAACCGGTGATGTCGCGCAGCCCGTACTCGGCGAGGACGTCGTAGCGGCGCTCCATCTCCTTTACCGCCCACGACAGCGCATTCGCGGCCTTCTTCGGGTCGACGACCACCGGGCTGAGGAGATGAGGCAGCCCGTTGTACTGCCCGAGCTCGACGCGCTTGGGATCGACCAGGATGAGCCGGACTTCCTCGGGCGTCGCTCGCATCAACACCGAGGTGATGAGCGAGTTGATGCACGAGGACTTGCCCGCACCGGTCGCGCCCGAGATGAGCACGTGGGGCATCTCGGCCAGGTTGACCATGACTGGCCGGCCCGCGATGTCACGCCCGAGGGCCACTTCGAGCGGATGGCGGGCACGCGCGGCTTCGGGCGAGGCGAGGACGTCGCCGAGCGCGACGAGTTGCCGATGGCGGTTGGGCACCTCGACGCCGATGGCTGACTTCCCCGGGATCGGCGCGAGGATCCGGACGTCCGGAGAGGCCATGGCATAGGCGATGTCACGGTGGAGGCTCGTCACCCGAGCGACCTTCACCCCCGCCCCCAGCTCCAGCTCGTAGCGGGTCACGGTCGGGCCGACGGTCCTCCCCACGAGCCGAGTCTCCACCCCGTGCGCGGCGAGGGCAGCGACCAACGCGTCGCCCAAATGCTCGAGCAGCCGTTCGTCCTGCCGCTGCTCCTTCGACCGGGCAAGGAGGCGAAGTGGCGGCAGCCGCCACTCGGTTCCATGCTCGGCTCCGGAGCCCCGGACAGCGCCCGGGGCAGGTCGAGCGAGGGTGCCGGCAGCGCCAAGGGCGGCCGTGGTGGCGGCCGGGTCCGTCACGGCCCGCTCCGCGGCAGTCCGGTCGGCGACAAGTGAGGCCGGGTCCGTCGCGGCCGGGTGCGTCGCAGCCGAGTCCGTCGCAGCCGGATCCGCGACGAGCGCATCCCTGTCTGCGACAAGTGCAGCCTGCTCCGTCGCGGCCCGCTCCGTCACATCCCGGTCCGCGACGAGTGCGGCCGGGTCGCCAGCAAGGGCGTCCCGGTACCGGTCAGCACCCGCCGCGTCGACCGTGCTCCCCGTCAGCTGATGAAGCGGTTCTCCCGCCCGCTCTTCGAGGAGGTCGGCGCCGCGCGCCGTGAGCCCGCGCCGGCGCGCCGCGTCGAATTGCCTGGACAGCACGTCCTCCCCGAGGTCGTGCACGTGCACCGGCCGGTCGACCGCCCGGGCGAGCAAGCTCCCGACCGCGGCGAGCGGCCGCCCGAGGCTCCTCAGGCGGGCCCCGGTCGCGAGGACCCCTCCGACCACGCCGATCGCGACCAGCAGGACGACCGCTCCGGCGGTGCCGAGCCCGCTCGCAAGTGGACGGCCGACGAGAACCCCCAGTTCGCCGCCCGCGCCGGTGAGTGCCGCTCGGCGCGCGGAGAACGTCGGCACCCCGCCCGCGAGCTCGGCGAGCCCGCAGACCGCGAGGAGGGCGATCGCTGCTCCCGCTCCGGCCCTGCCGCTCAGGAGGCGTCGCCGGCCCGCGACCACCGCGATGCCGGCGGCGACGGCCGAGGGCGGGAGGACGAACCGCGCCCAACCCACCGCCACGCCGAGCCCCACGTCGACGGCGCGGCCGACAGCGCCCGCAGCATCGCCGTAGACGGCGAGGGCGAGCAGGATGCCGACGGTGACGAGGCCGATCGCCCAGAGATCCGCACCGTGGTCGCTCAGCAGGCTCCCCCCGTCCGAGCCGGCTGGCCGCGCGCTCGACGCGCGCGGGCGCAACGCGCTCGGGGAGGCAGGTGCCGCGGGCCGCCGCTTCCGCGTCCGCTTCCGGTCGCCCCCATCACCTGCAGGCCGGGCACGGGTGCGGGTCGACGCCGCTCGCCGCTTCGTGGTCACCACAGTGCCATGAAGGCTATCGCCGTCACCGGCCCGGGCAGGGGAGGCTGCCGGTCGAAGCCGGTCGCCGCCGGTCGCCGCCGGTCGAAGCCGGTCGCCGCCGGTCGCCGCCGGTCGAAGCCGGTCGAAGCCGCCGCTCTGGCCTCCCCTGCGCGTGGCCTAGGCTCGCCGTCCGTGACGCCCGACGGAGAAGAGACGTCCGCCCTGCTCAGCCGCCTCCCCGGCGTGCAGGCATTCGACCTGGAGCTCGTGCGCGCTGAGATGCGCACGCCCGCGATGCGACGGCTGCGGTTCACGGGCCCCGGCATCGACACGCTCGAGTTCTTCGCCGGCCAGGATCTCATGGTCGCGGTCCCCGCGCCGGGGCATGCTCACTTCCGGCGCCGTTACACGATCCGCAAGCTCCAGCCCGAGACATCGGCAGTCGAGCTCGAGGTCGTCCTCCATGGCGACGGCCCTGGGGCCGTCTGGGCGGGCTCGGTGGAGCCGGGCCAGCGCGTGGAGGCGCTGGGACCCAGGGGAAAGATCGGTGTGGCCGCCGACGCAGCGTGGCACCTCTTCTGCGGAGACGAGTCCGCGCTCCCGGCGATCTTCACGATGGTCGAGGCGCTCCCAGAGGCGGCCCGCGCCGAGGTCGTTCTCGAGGTCGCAGGTGAAGAGGAGCACCAACACCCCGAAGGCGTGCGCGCGGAGCTCGGTGTCTGCTGGGTCCATCGCAAGGGCGACCCGGGGACCGGTACCGGCCTGCAGGAGGCGCTCGGCAGCCTGCCGCTCCCCTCGGGGGCGGGGCACGCCTACGTCTTCGGCGAGCTCCGCCAGGTGGCGGCGTGCCGATCGCTGCTCATCGAGCGCGGGATCCGCCCCGACGACATCGACCACAAGGCGTACTGGCGCCGCGGCGTCGCCAACGCGCCCCACGGCGAACCGCAGCGACCGGACCCGTCCTGACGGGGCAGAGGCAGGGGCGCGGCCTCGACGGGCGGGCGCGGCCTCGACGGGCTCAGACGGCGATGACGACGGGCACGATCATGGGGCGTCGGCGCGTACGCTCGTTGACGAGCCGCCCGAGCGCCCGGCGGGCGTGCCGGGTGAGGACGTCCACGTCGTGCGCGCCCTCGTCCATCGCCTCGACCAGTGCGTCCGCCACTGCGTTGGACGCGTCGCCGAGCAGGCCCTCGGCCTCCGGCGCGTGCACCCAGCCCTTCGTCTCGATCTGGGGCGCTCCGGTCAGCACCTTGCGCTGGAGGTCGACCGTCGCGACCACCATGACGACCCCCTCCTCGGCGAGGAGACGGCGGTCCCGCAGCACGCCGTGCCCGACGTCGCCCACCGTGCCGTCGACGTAGAGGTACCCGCCGGGCACCGTGCCGTCCCGGTGCAGCCCGCTCTCGTCCAGGCGGACCGCGTCGCCGTCCTCGCACAAGAGGACCTGGTCGTCGGGCACGCCCATCGAACGTGCCAGCTGCGCGTGGTGGACGAGGTGGCGGTACTCGCCGTGCACCGGCACGAACGCCCGGGGCTTGGCCACCGCGAGCAGCGTTTGCAGCTCGCCTTGACGTGCATGGCCGCTCACGTGCACGGCCTCGGTGCCGGAGTGGACGACCTCTGCGCCGCGCCGATGGAGGTCGTCGATGACCCGCCCCACCGACCACTCGTTGCCGGGGATGGGGTGCGCGCTGATCACGACGACGTCACTCTCTGTGATCTGGAACCACTTGTTGTCGCCCGTCGCCATGAGCGAGAGCGCGGACATGGGCTCGCCCTGCGAGCCGGTCGAGATGACGCACACGTCGCCGGGGGGCAGTCGGTCGACGTCTTCGATCTCGACGAGCACCCCCGGCGGGACCGTGAGAAGGCCAAGGCGCTGGGCGAGATCGACGTTCTTGCCCATGGAGCGACCGAGGGTCGCGACCCTTCTTCCCGATGCGACCGCCGCGTCGATCACCTGCTGCACCCGGTGGATGTGGCTCGCGAAGCACGCGACGACGATCCGGCGGCCGGCGCTCGCGGCGAAGACGCGCGACATCGTTTCCCCGACGGTGCTCTCCGAGGCGGTGAAGCCAGGCTCCTCCGCGTTGGTGGAGTCCGAGAGGAGCAGCGCGACCCCCTCCCCCGACGCGATGGCCCCGATGCGGGCGAGGTCGGTGCGCCGGCCGTCGACCGGCTGCAGGTCGATCTTGAAGTCGCCGGAGTGGAGCAGGACTCCCTGGGGCGTGAAGAACGCCAGTGCGAAGCTGCAGGGCACCGAGTGCGTGACCGGGATGAATTCCACCTCGCACGGCCCGACCGTGCGCCGCTCCCCGTCGGCCACCGTGACGTAGCGGGCACGCCCGGTGAGCCCGGCCTCGTCGATGCGATTGCGCGCGAGCCCGAGGGAGAGCTCCGATCCGTAGATCGGGACCTCCAGGTCACGGAGCAAGTAGGCGAGCCCGCCGGTGTGATCCTCGTGCCCGTGAGTGAGGACCACCGCGTCCACCCGGTGCGCGTTCTCCTGGAGGTAGGTGAAGTCGGGAAGCACGAGGTCCACCCCGGGCATGTCCGGGTCCGGGAACATCACGCCGCAGTCGAGGACCACGATGCGGCCCTCCACCTCTATGCACGCGCAGTTCCGTCCGATCTCGCCGAGCCCGCCGAGGAAGACGACCCGGACAGCCCTCTGTGTCTCGGTCGACCGGCGGTCAGCCTCAGCCAGGTGGCGGTCAGCCTCAGCCAGGTGTCGCTCAGCCACGTGTCGGACCCGCGCCGAGCTCAGGGCGCCGAGCGGACGGGCGCGGCCTCGAGACGGGTGAGGATCCGCAGAGCCTCTCCCTCGAGCTCCGGCGGCGCGTCTCCAAGGGGCAGGCGGCACTGACCGACCCGGAGCCCGAGCGCCCTGCACGCCGCCTTCGCGGGGAGCGGGTTGGGGAACTGCTCGGTCGATTCGTAGTCGTAGGACTCCACCAGCCGGGCATTCTCGCGTCGCGCCGTGTCCAGGTCTCCGGCGAGCGCTGCGTGCACCATGCGCTGCATCTCGGGCCCGGCCCAATGAGTGCACACCGAGATCACGCCCACCGCGCCGACCGAGATGAGCGGGAGGGTGAGCGAGTCGTCGCCGCTGTAGAGCTCGAAGCTCTCGGGCGCGTGCGCAAGGAGCCGGGCGGCACCTGCGGGATCCCCGGTGGCGTCTTTCACGCCGACCACGTTGCGCACCTCGTGCGCGAGCCGCAGCAGCGTCGACGGCGCGATCCGCCTGCCGGTGCGGACCGGGATGTCGTAGAGGACGACCGGCAGCTCGCTCGCTCCCGCCACCGCCTCGAAGTGCGCGTAGAGCCCTTCCTGCGACGGCCGGCTGTAATAAGGCGTCACCACGAGCACCCCGGCGACGCCCGACGCAGATGCCCGTTTGGTCAGCTCGATCGAATGGCCGGTGTTGCTCGTACCGGTCCCCGCCAACACCGGGACGGTGACCGCCTCGGTGACGGACCGCCACAGCTCGTAAAGCTCGTCGTCCGAGAGCGCGGGACCCTCTCCGGTCGTCCCGCCGAGCACGAAGCCCTCGCTCCCGTGCTCGGACAGCCAGCGCGCGAGCTGGACGGCGGCATCGACGTCAAGGGATCCGTCAGGGGCGAAGGGCGTCACCATGGCCGTGATCACCGCACCGAAGCGGGCAGGGCGCATCAACCGCACGCTAGCAGCGTAGAGGTCAGGCCACGTTCCTGGTCACCGGCGACGCGTCCGCCTCGGCGTCCACCTCCTGGGCGGTGTCGACGAGGTTCTCGAAGCCGATCGCTCCCATCTCCGTGAACTTCTCGCGAAGCCACCCGCCCGCAGCGTCGAGGAGCCCCAGCTTCTTCAGGTTGGGGACGATCTTGGAGAACAAGAGCACCTGGAAGTCGTCGCGCTCGGGGGCCCGGGACAGGACGGCGATGACGTCGGCGGGCGGCACCTCCAGCCGCTCCCAGACCTCCTGCATCAACATGCGGTCCTTCATGCGGACCGCCGCTTCGAACGCGAACTCTTGGCGCTCACGCAGCTCCGCGTCCGACAGCTCTGCGTAGAAGTCCTGCAGGCTCACGACCCCGAAGGCCACGTGGCGTGCCTCGTCGGCCATCACGTAGCGCAGCATCTGCTTGAGCAGCGGCTCCTGGGTGATCGAGTGGATGAACCCGAACGCGGCGAGCGCGAGCCCCTCCACCATGATCTGCATGCCGAGGTAGGTCATGTCCCAGCGGCGGTCGCCGATGATGTCGTCGAGGAGCAGCCCGAGGTGGGCGTTGATCGGGTAGTGCCCAGAGAGCTTCTCGTCGAGGTAACGGGAAAAGACCTCGACGTGGCGGGCTTCGTCCATGACCTGGGTCGCCGCGTAGTACTTGGCGTCGATCCAGGGGACGGTCTCGACGATCTTGGCGGTGCACAGGAGGGCACCCTGCTCACCATGCATGAACTGGGAGAGCATCCAGTTCTGGTTCTCCACGCCGAGGCGGAGCCACTCCTTGTCGCCCCAGCGCTCGAGCACCGTTCCGGCGACGTCGTTGGGGGACCAGCGGAGCGAGCCCGGGTTCGCCTCCTGGTTCATGATCACCACGCGCTCCTGGTCCACCTCGGTGTCCCACGGCAGGTCGGTGCGCGCGTTCCACTGTGCGGACTTCGCCTTCTCGTAGAGGCGCTCGAGTCGAGGTTTTGCGCCCTTGTCGTAGTCCCAGGTGAACTCGGCGGGACACGGGTCCGAGACGGCGTGGTGGCCCTCGGCACCCTGATGCCCCACCGTGGCGAAGATCGCAGCGAGGTCGTGCACGTCTCGGCGCCCGATGAGGTCCTCATTGGTCCGGTCCTGGTCGGTGCGAGCCTCTCGCCGGTCGTCCATCGCGACTCGTTCCTTTCCTTCCCTCGTCATGGGCTCCCCGACGGGTCCTGCGCCAGGGCATGCGCCAGGGCATGCGCCTGCTCTTCTGCGAGCACCTTCTCCTGGACGAGCGCCTTCTCCTGGACAAGCGCCTGGATGCCGGGGACGACGAACGACGAGACCAAGCCGCGGACGGCGATCGGGTCCGTGAGCTCGAGCCCTTCGCGCGGGCAGGAGAGGTAGGAGACGACGATGCGTGCCGCCCACTCGGCGGCGCGCGCCGCGTCATCGGGGTCGAGCCAGCGACCCAGGAACGGAGCCGAGAAGGCGGCGGCGGCGGTCAACACGCGGTCGAGCCCCCCGAACGCGAGATGGGGCAGCACTGCACCCGGCTCGTGCCGGAGGAGATACGTGAGCGCGGGGTGAGAGGAGAGCCGCTGAGCGGCGCCCACGATGGCGACGACGAGGAGCTCTTCAAGGTCCCGAGCCTCTCCCATTGCCGCGCCGAGGTCGGAGAAGAGCCGCGCGGTCTCGGTCTCGACGACGGCGCGCACCACCGCCTCCTTGCCGCCGGGAAAGAGGCGATACAGGGTCGCGCGGGAGATGCCGGCTTCTCGAGCAACCTCGTCCAGGGTGGTCTTGTAGAGCCCGCATCGGGGAATGCAGCGCAGGGCAGCATCGACGATCCGCACGCGAGATGAGCTCCTGTCGTCCATGCCCAAGTGGCTGACGACGGGACGAAGCGGCTCTCCGCCGGCGTGCCACGGCTCGGAGGTCCACAACGAGGACGAGGGCCGCACAATGAAACGGTAAGTCGCTCCGTGTCTCATTGTCAATGGGGCCGTGTCAGACCAAGTTGTGTCAATCAGGCTGTGTCGATCGGGCTGTGTCGATCGGGCTGTGTCGATCGGGCTGTGTCGATCGGGCTGTGTCGATCGGGCTGTGTCGATCGGGCTGCCGCACCCCGACGGGGTTGCATCCGCTCGGCGGGATTGCATCCCATACAGTCGGCCCTGCGTCAGCCGTGGGAGGCAGGCAGCAGAATGCCTCCCAGCAATTCCCCGCGCACCAGGCGCGAGACCTGCCCGCGGTCGGCGAGGTCCCACCGCCCAGGTGCAGAGATGTACGACAGCGCCATGCGGGCGAGGAAGTCGGCTGCCTCGCTCACCACGACGCCGGGAGCGAGCCGCTCACGGAAGAGGTACGGCTCGAGGAAGGCGGCGATCATCCTCTGAGTTCCCTCGGCCTCCACCGTCAGCTTCGGCAGCAGCAGCTCTGGCTCGGTGTCCAGCACCCGCTGGAGCACGTCGTGATCCCGGATGTCCCGGTGCGCGAACACGAGGCCCAGCTCCATCACTTCTTCGAGCGTCGATGCCTCCCGCACCTCTTCGTAGAGGCGGGCGAAGAACCGGGCGTTCTCCCATGCGACGACCGCGGAGAGGAGCTCTTCGCGACCGCCAGGGAAGTACCGGTAGACGGTGGCACGCGACACTCGCGCCCCACGCCCGGCATCCTCGACAGTCGTCTTGGAGAATCCCCAGCGGGCGACGCACTCGTACGCGGCTTGGAGGATGCGCAGTCGAGTCCCGTGCTCGTTCCCCTCCGTCACGGTCTCTCCAGAGGTCACGGTCTCTCTCCAGAGGTCACGGTCTCTCCAGAGTCGTCGCCGGAGGTCCCTTGGCCCCCTCCCAGGTCGCCGGCGGAGCCGCCTTCGCCGTTCCGCACCGTGCGGGGCTCACAAACCGAGAAGCGCGTCGAGGCCGACGGTCAGGCCCGGGCGTTCGACGACCCGCCTGACGGCGAGAAGCACCCCGGGCATGAACGACCGGCGGTCGTAGGAGTCGTGGCGGAGGGTGAGGGATTGACCGGGCGCCCCGAAGATCACCTCTTGATGGGCCACCAGTCCGGGAAGCCGCACCGAGTGGAGCCGAACGCCGCCCGGGCCCGCCCCGCCGCGTGCGCCGTCGACGACGAGCTCGGTCGTCCGGTCGGTAACGGCTGGGAGGCCCGCGCTCTTTCTGGCGGCAGCGATCCGGGCGGCGGTCCGCATCGCGGTGCCCGACGGCGCGTCGCGCTTGTCTTCATGGTGCAGCTCCACGATCTCGGCCGCGTCCATGAGCGGCGCCGCGAGCTCGCAAAGGCGCATGAGGAGGACGGCACCGATCGCAAAGTTGGGGGCGATCACCGCGTTGGCACGCCCGTGCGAGAACGCCTCGGCGGCACTGGCGATGTCTTCGGATCCGAGCCCCGTCGTGCCCACGACGGCGTGAATCCCCCGTTCGGCGAGCCAAGGCAGCGTGCGGCGCGCCGCCTCAGCGACCGTGAAGTCGACCGCCACCTCGACCTCCGCCTCGACAAGCGCGTCGATCCCGCTGGAAACCACCGTTGAACCCAGCCCGCTCGCCGCATCGAGGCGTCCGGCTTCCGACCCGGCCCCCGACCCGGCTTTCGTCCCGGCGTCCGACCCGGCCCCCTGCTGCACTTGCCGCGCGAACGCGGGGTCGACGGCGGCCGCCAGCGTGAGGTCCTCCGCCTCCTGCACCGCCCGGCAGATCTCACGACCCATCCTCCCCGCTGCGCCGACGACCCCCACTCGTATCACTGCGGCAACGCTATCGGCTGGCCTGACTGGCGCCCGGGGAGGGCCGCGCCCCGCTCGGTGTCCTCGCCAGCTGATGCCCGCCCTCCGAAGGCTCTGCGCTCTCCGCAGCGAAGGCCGGAACCGGCTGTTCCGAGGCTTGCCCCCTCCGCCCCCTCCTTCTCCACCGCGAAGCGACCAACACGACCAGAAGAAGGAGGAACCCTGCGACAGCCGCGACAGAACCTGCCATCCCCAACGTGAGCAGGGGCGGACGGTAGTGGAACGTGAGGATCCACGCACCTGCCGGCACCTCGACAGCCTGCAGGAGGCCGCGGCGGTAGACGACGAGCGACAGCGACCTGTCCTGTCGTCCGTTGGTGTCGTTCGCCGGGACGAGCGTTGCATGCCAGCCTGGGAGGTACGACTCGCTCCAGACGACGGTCACGGGGCGACGTGCGACGACCCGATCCGTCGCGCCGCCCCAGTCAGGAGCCGAGAGCTGGTGCACCGACGAACCGGCGGTCGCGGGCACGAGCCACACCGGCGGGGGCGGAGGTGCCGTCCGGCGGAAGATGCCAAACGTGTGGGCGAACGTGCCCACGAACCGCCAGCTGGAGGTGTCCACCGCGTCCTGGAAGCTCCCGTCGAGCGCCCACCGGGCTCCCGACACGCTCCGCACGGTCGAGTTGTCGGCGATCTCGCGTGCAGGCCCTTCGACCACGATGCCCGCTGCAGTGATGGGCGTGTCGAACCTGACCGACCAGCCACCCGCCGTCCGGCGCACGGTCTCCCTGGGGCGGCGGACCCCACCGCCGGGGGCGACGACGTCCACCACCGGTGCGCCTCGTGTCTGCGATGCGCCGGTCTTCACGAGTGTCACCGACCGGAGCGCCACCGGCGAGCCGAGATAGAAGGCGCGACGATGCGCGCTTCCCGGCCGCGGCGCTTGGGGACACGCAGAGGAGCTCGGAGCTCGCACCGTCGTACGCGGGCCTACGCGCACCGCCAGGTCCCCAGGGCTCGCGAGGAGCGTCGTGAGGCGAAGCGCGTGGAACCGTCCCGACTCGAGCGCACAGGCGCTGAGCGTGTCCAGCTCGTGCGAGCCCGTCGCGGCACCGTAGCGGTCGGACAGGATCGACCCGTACCCTTGGACGCTCTCGAGCCGGGTGAAGGCGTTCAAATCTGGTTGTCCGATCGTGTCCAATGTGAAGAGGTGGGTCACTGTCGTGTTGACGATGGCGAACCGTCCGTTGGTCCCGAGCACCGCTGCTGCCGCCGAGTGCGTCGGCTCCAATCGCGTTGGGACCGGCGCGAGCACTGTCGACGTGGCGAGCCCGAAGAACGCGAAGTCCGCGACCACGAGGCTGACGAGGAGGCGCCGGCGCGCTCGCGCCCCGAACCGGCTCCATCGGGCGACGAGCGCGACCATGCCGGCTGCCACCACCGCCTGAGCGAGGAACCACGGCCACAGCCCGCGGGCGAGCGCGGCTCCCGACGGGCTCGCGTGCAACCACTCCTCGACGGGCAGCGGTGCGGCGAGCGTGACCGCACACAGCACGATTGCCGCGGCGGCGGGGAGCGCGGGAAGCCACTCGAGGAGCCGAACGGGGCCCCCCTCATGGGACCGGTCGGGGCCTCGCTCCTGGGACCGGTCGGGGCCCCGCGAGAGAAGGCGCCCACGCCACCGGCGGCGCCCGAGCTGTTGAGGGCGACCGCTCCATGAGTGCCACGAGGACGGGCCCGGCGCGATGACACGGCCGGTCGTCGCAGCTGCCGTCCGCCTCCCCAACGCGAGATCCGCCCAGAACGCGAACAGGACCGCGAGGGCGAGGTCCACGATCTCGAGGTTGCGGCTCTGCAGGCGCGTCTTGCCGAGGAGCGGGACAGCCGCCCAGACATGGCCGAGCGGGGTGAACGAGCCCCACACGAGAAGAAGACCGAGGCCGCCGAGCGCGAGCCACATTCCCCAGTCCGCAGAGCGGGGAGCGCGGCGACGGCCGAAGGAAGACGCAAGGAGAGCAAGCGTCGCTCCCAAAGGGAGGAGCCCGACGTAGCCGGTCACCTCGGGAAGGTTGTAGCCGTTGAAGTACCGGACCGAGCCGAAGTGGCCGGCCCCACCGAAGAGGTCCGGCACGAGGAGGAGCAATGACCAGGACGGGCGCAGTGACCCGCTGCCGAAGAATTGGTAGGTCTCGACCGCGCGCTGCGACGCCTTGATGAAGGTCCAGCCCGGCGCAAGCTCTGCCGCCGCGAGCATCACTCCCCAGACTCCACCAATCACCACGTAGCCCAACAGCCGGGCGCGCTGTGCGAACCGAGGGGACCGCCAGGGGTACGGGCGCAGCAGGACCCAGGCGGCGACCACCACACCGACGACCTCCGTCTCGACCATGGCCCGCGGCTCGCCCGTGAGCGCCTCCAGCCCCACGATCACCGCGAGCAACGCGACCCACGGCCAGGGACTCGACCGGGGTGCCGCCGCAGGCAGCGCCGGCACGCCCACGCCGTCCCCTCCCTCCCCGCCGCCCGCGCGCTCCACGCCGTCCCCTCCCTCCCCGCCGCCCGCGCGCTCCCCGCCGCCCGCGCGCTCCACGCCGGTGTCATCCGCACGGAGATCGACCTCCGCAACGCCCCGTCGTGCGTCATCCTGCACCGGTCCGGTGCCCAGGACGATCCATGAGAGCCGAAGCAGCGCGAGCACGAAGAGAGGCATCCACCCCATCCCCTGGATCACCCCGAGGTGGACGAGCTGCCCCGACATCGTGCCGAAGAAGGCGTACGTGAACGCACCGAGAAAGCTCGCGACTGGACGCAGCCGGTACTGACGACAGAGTGCGTACATCCCGAGTCCGCCAGCCCAGTAGACCCCGAGAAGGTTGACGACGAACGCCGCAACCGGCGCGAGCACCGCGAAGAAGAAGGTGAACGGGTAGAAGGAGCCCGAGTTCAGACCGCCGAGCAGCGGGCTCCCCGACCAGATGTAGGGATTCCACAGCGGCAGGTGGCCCTGACGGAGTTGACGGCCGGTGAGGACGCGTAAGGGGAAGTTCTGGATGAGGTTGTCCCCCGTGATCGCAGGATGCCCGAAGGCGGCAGGCACCGCGAAGAGGAGCAGCGGCACGATGACGAGCACGGCAACGGCTCTCCCGTCAGGCGACGACAGCCACAACCGCCCCCTGCCGCAAAGCACGCCGGCGTCACCGGCCCCGTGGTGGGGCGGGCGGCCGTCCTCGCGGCCGCCGAGCGGCTCGGCCTCGCCGACCCCGGCGACACCGACACGAACGCCATGTTCGGGGCGCTCCAGCTCTACGACGAGCTCCGGCCGGGCCCCGACGCGGTCGAGGTGGTGGTCCTCACCGGGGCGGCCAGGGTCGGGCACCTCTCGGACCGTCGCGTCGCCGACCAGTTCGACCGCGTCCTCCGGGACCATCCGGCGACCTCGGCGATCCTCGTGAGCGACGGCGCCGAGGACGAGTTCCTGATCCC
>JAJYYT010000239.1 GCA_021800645.1 Actinomycetes bacterium | reverse complement strand
CCGTCGTCGCACTGCCCGCGGTAGGTACCCAGGCCGTCGAGGTCGGCATCCCGCGCTCCGTGCACCCGCGCGACTGCTGGCTCGCGCTCGAGGCGGAGGACGGCGCGACCCGCCACATGCGGCTCATGGCCGCCATCCATCGCCCGCTCGGCTCGGCGAGCCTCGAGGGCCGTGCGATGGACCGGTACGAAGCGCAGCTCAGCACCCCGGTCGAGATGCTGGCCCCCGGCTACTACGGGCTGCGGATCGAAGGTCCCGGCGTCGACGCGGCCTCGACGGTCGTGGTGGCGCCGCGCTGCCCGGTTCCCGAGCGAAGCTGGGGTGCCTTCCTCCCTGTGCACGCGATGCGCACGGGCTCGGATTGGGGCGTGGGGAGCTACTCGGCCCTTCGGGAGACCGCGCGCTGGGTGGGTGACCTCGGCGGTGGCTTCGTCGGCGTGCTCCCGCTGTACCCGGGGTACTACGGAGAGCCTCTGGAGGTGAGCCCGTACCTGCCCGTGACGAGGCTGGGCTGGAACGAGCTGTACATCGATGCGACCACCCTTCCCGAGCTCGAGGTGTCGCAGGAGGCCCGTGCGCTCCTGGCGTCGGACAAGTTCACGGGCGCGCTGCGAGCGCTGCGCGCCAGCGAGCACGTCGACTATTCGACGTCGATGTCGCTCCTCTTCGAGGTGCTCCAGCCGCTCTCGAACGCGCTGTTCTCCTCGGCTTCCCGCCGACGCGAAGAGCTCGAGGCGTTCGCGCGTTCTCGGCCCGACCTGGTCGCGTACGCGCGGTTCCGGGCAGGCCAGCGGGTCGAGCCCCTTGTCGTCACTGGCGACGCACCCGACCCAGCCGGCTCCCGCGACGCCCCCGTCCCGGACGACGCAGCCGCGAGGTGCCACCTCTACGCGCAGTGGGTGGCGGAGCAGCAGCTCGCCGGCGCGGGGACCAACCTCCTCCTCGATCTGCCCGTGGGCGTCCATCCGCAAGGCTTCGACACGCGCTTGGAGCCGGCGGCCTTCGCGCAGGGCGTCGAGGGCGGCTCCCCTCCCGACGAGTTCTTCGCCGAGGGGCAGCGCTGGTCCTTCCGCCCGTTCCACCCCCGAGGGTTGCGTGCCCAGAGGTACCGGCACTTCATCGCGGTGCTGCGCCACGCGATGCGCCACGCGTCGATCCTCCGTCTCGACCACGTGATGGGCCTCTACCGCCTCTACTGGGTTCCCGCCGGGTCCGACGCCACGGAGGGCACCTACGTCCGCTACCGAGACGACGAGCTCCGGGCGATCGTGGCCCTCGAGGCGCACCGGTCGCGTACCGCGGTGGTCGGTGAGGATCTCGGGACGGTGCCCGAGGAGGTGCGCGAGGGCATGGCGAACGACAGGATGCTGCGTTCCTGGGTGTTGCAGTTCGAGATGACGCCCGGGGCACCCTTGCCCGACCCGCCCGAGCTCTCGATGGCGAGCATCGGGACGCACGACCTTCCTCGGTTCGTGTCGTTCTGGGAGTCGCCGCAGCGCTCGCGCTGGAGAAGGGCGCTCGGTGGGGACGCACGCCGTGGCCTTCGCGCCTGCCTCGACCATCTCGCCGCGGGGCCCGCGCGTCTCGTGCTCGCAGACGTGGAGGACGTGTGGCTCGAGCGCGAGCCCCACAATCGTCCTGGCACCGGCGCGGACGCCGGGAACTGGCAGCACCGATCGGCACGCACGCTCGAGGAGATCTTCGCAGACCCCGACGTCCGCGGCGCGTTCGAGCGGATCGACGACCTGCGCCGCGAGGGGGAGACCCTGTGATCACCGCGGACGACCTGTTCCTCTTCAACGAGGGGACGCACCGCCGTCTGGCAGAGAAGCTGGGCGCGCACCTCTGCGACGACGGTGTCCACTTCGCGGTGTGGGCGCCCAGCGCACGAGGCGTGTCCGCGGTGGGCGACTGGAACTGGTGGAGCCCGGACGCCGACCGGCTCTCCGCGCGCGGGAGCTCGGGCATCTGGGAGGGTTGGTCCGGGCACGCCCGCAACGGGCAGGTCTACAAGTACGCGATCACCACGGCGCAGGGCGACGTGCTCTACAAGGCCGACCCGTTCGCGTCGTTCTGCGAGCTCCCGCCCAAGACCGGCTCGGTGATCTGGGACCTCGCCTACGAATGGGGCGACGACGAGTGGATGGCCACGCGCGGAGAGCGCCAGAGCGTGCGCTCGCCGATCTCGATCTACGAGGTCCACATCGGGAGCTGGCGGCGCTCGCGCTCCGGCCCGGACCGGCTCCTCTCGTATCGAGAGCTCGCCCCCCAGCTCGTCGAGCACGTCCGGCGCAGCGGGTTCACCCATGTCGAGCTCCTGCCCGTCATGGAGCATCCGTTCTACGGCAGCTGGGGTTACCAGACGACGGGGTACTTCGCGCCCAGCGCACGCTATGGGACGCCGCAGGACTTCATGGCGCTCGTCGACGCGCTGCACCAGTCCGGGATCGGCGTCATCCTCGACTGGGTGCCCTCCCACTTCCCGGCCGACGAGTTCGCGCTCGCGTCCTTCGACGGCACCCACCTCTACGAGCACGCCGACCCTCGGCGGGGAGTGCACCCGGACTGGAACAGCCTGATCTTCAACTACGGACGCCACGAGGTGCGAAGCTTCCTCGCGTCGTCGGCAGACCACTGGCTTCGCGCCTACCACGCCGACGGGCTGCGGGTCGACGCGGTGGCCTCGATGCTGTACCTCGACTACTCGCGCAAGCCCGGCGAGTGGGTCCCGAACGTCCACGGCGGGCGCGAGGACCTGGACGCGATCGGCTTTCTTCGCCAGCTGAACACCGGCATCTACGCCGACCACCCCGGCGTGCTGACCGTCGCCGAGGAGTCCACCGCATTTCCCGGCGTGTCCCGGCCCGTCCACTTCGGGGGTCTCGGGTTCGGGTTCAAATGGGACATGGGCTGGATGCACGACACGCTCGACTACCTGGGCCGTGACCCGGTGCACCGCCGCTGGCACCACGGGGAGCTCACCTTCCGGGCCGTCTACGCGTTCAGCGAGAATTTCGTCCTTCCTCTCTCCCACGACGAGGTCGTGCACGGCAAGGGATCCCTGCTCGCCAAGATGCCCGGAGACGACTGGCAGCGACGCGCCAATCTTCGGCTGCTCTACGGCTACCAGTACGCGCTGCCCGGGAAGAAGCTGCTGTTCATGGGATCGGAGCTCGCGGGCTGGCGCGAGTGGGACCACGACGAGGGGCTCGAGTGGGAGCTGCTCGACGACGAACGTCACGCGGGGGTGTGCCGGTGGGTGCGGGACCTGAACGTGCTGTACCGGGACGAGCCAGCGCTGCACGAGCTCGACGCCGACCCTGGAGGCTTCGAGTGGGTGCGGTCCGAGGACGCCGACATCAGCGTGCTCAGCTTCCTTCGCCGGTCCTCGAGCGGGCGCGTCGTCCTCGTCGTCTGCAATTTCACGCCGGTGCCACGGGAAGACCTGCTGGTCGGCGTGCCCCTCGGAGGCTTCTGGCGGGAGGTCTTGAGCTCCGACGCGCCTCAGTACGGCGGGAGTGGCGTGAGCAACGGGGAGGGCGTCCACGCCCGACCGGTTCCCTCCCACGGGCGGCCCTTCGCCCTCACGCTGGTCGCGCCGCCGCTCGCCTGCGTCTTCTTCGCGCCAGAGCCCGGCTCCGGCTCCGGCGACACGGACGGGGACGGCGACAGGGACAGGGACGAGAACAGCGACAGCGACGGTGCAGCCTGATGCGCGTCTGGCCAGGGAACCCGCACCCGCTCGGCGCGACGTGGGACGGCGAAGGGGTCAACTTCGCGCTGTACTCGGAGCACGCGACCGCTGTCGAGCTGTGCATCTTCTCGGACCCCACCTCCGCCGAGCCGGTCCAGCGCGTCGCGATGCCGGCGACCACGGACCACGTGTGGCACGCCTACCTTCCCGACGCGCGGCCTGGCGTGCTCTACGGCTATCGCGTCGACGGCCCGTACGCGCCCGAGGAGGGCCACCGCTTCAACCGCCACAAGCTGCTCATCGACCCCTACGCGCGCGCACTGAGCGGCACCGTCCGCTGGAGCGACGACCTCTACGGCTATCGCGTCGGCGACCCGGCGCAGGACCTGTCCTTCGACCGGCGTGACTCCGCGGGGTCGATGCCGAAGTGCATCGTCGTCGATCCCGCGTTCACCTGGGGGGACGACCGCTCGCCGTCGACGCCATGGAACCGCACGGTGATCTACGAGTGCCACGTGCGCGGCATGACCATGCGCCACCCCGGGGTCCCCGAGCACC
>JAJYYT010000238.1 GCA_021800645.1 Actinomycetes bacterium | reverse complement strand
TGCATCGGCTGCGAGCTGTGCGCGGGCGTCTGCCCTGCCGACTGCATCTACGTCCGGGGGCTCGACAACCCGCCCGACCACCCCGTCTCTCCGGGCGAGCGGTACGGCTACGTCTACGAGATCAACTACCTCCGGTGCATCCACTGCGACCTGTGCGTCGAGGCCTGCCCGACCGAGGCGATCACCGAGTCCAAGCTGTTCGAGTTCTCCTTCACGAACCGGGCCGACGCCATCTACACGAAGCGCGAACTGCTCGTCGGCGACGACGGACGGCCGAAGAAGCTCCCGTGGGAGGACTGGCGAGAGGGCGACGACGAGCACACGTCGGGCTGGATGCGCGCGGCTGCCCCGAACGGGAGCGCCGCCTACGAGGGCGAGGTCCAGTGGTCCGGCGAGCTCGGCTACGGCGTGCGGGCGCCGGAGGGAGGGCAGTCGGGCCACCGGGACGACGCGGCCACCGGCACCCTGGCGCTTCGCGAGGTGCTGGAGCCCCATCTCCTCGACGAGGACATCCCCTTCGAGCACCGCGGCATGCGGGGCCGGCTGTGGCGGGCCCAGCTCTCCGCTCGACGCAACCGCACGAAGATGCAGCGGGCGCTCGAGCGCGTGAAGGAGCGGCACGCCGCCAGGGTTGCCCGTCCCGAGGAGGACGAGGGGGGACGCGAATGAACGTCCTGCTCGGGGTGACCGTCCCCGACGCCATCACCTTCGGCATCTGCGCGGTCGTGGTCCTGTCGGGGGCCATCGGGGTCATCGTCTCGCGCAACGCGGTGCACGCCGCCTTGTCGCTCGTCCTCACCCTGTTCGGGATCGCCGTCCTGTTCATCGAGCAGCACGCGTACTTCCTCGCCGCGGTGCAGGTCATCGTCTATGCCGGCGCGATCGTCGTGCTCTTCCTCTTCGTCATCATGTTCCTCGGCGTCGACCGGGAAGAAGACGTCCGAGCCGAGCCGCTCAGGGGCCAGCGGCCGCTCGCGGTCGTCCTCATGGCCATCTCGCTCGCAGGGGTGCTCGCGCTCTCCGCGACGGCGAACTGGGTCACCGGCGCGCACCGCGTGGCCGGAGGGGTCAACGCCGGAGGCCACACGGACACCTTCAACTTGGGCAAGTCGATCTTCACCACCTACCTGTGGGCGTTCGAGATCACCGCCGCGCTCCTGGTCATCGCCGTGGTGGGCGCGGTCGTCCTCGCCCGCCGCCCGGCGCGCGCCGAGGACGAGGAACCTGCAGCGGACGGCCGTGCCGCTCCCCTCGCCCCGATCGAGGGCAGCCAGGGTGCTGGCGGCCCGATCGAGGGCGGTGCGAGCGCTGGCGGCCAGGGCGACGGCGACGAGGGGGACGGCGCGGCCGGCGCGGACGCTGCGAGGCGCCCGGCCGCAGGTGTCCCCGCCTCCGCGGAGGTGAGCCGATGAGCATCGGGCCGGCGTGGTACCTCGGGCTCGCCGCAGTGCTGTTCGCGCTCGGCGCCGTCGGGGTCATGGTTCGCCGCAACGTCCTCGTGATGTTCATGTGCGTCGAGCTGATGCTCAACGCCGCGAACCTCACCTTCGTGACGTTCTCGCGGGTGCTCGGGGACATCGGTGGGCAGTCGCTCGTCTTCTTCGTCCTCGTCGTGGCCGCCGCTGAGGTCGTCGTCGGCCTGGGCGTGGTCGTCGCGATCTTCCGGCGGCGCGCGGCGGCCACGGCGGACGACCTTCACGGGATGAAGGGCTGAGCCGTGCTGGACGCCGCCTTCTTGATGCCGCTGCTCCCGCTCGTCGGGTTCGTCGTGCTCGTCTTCTTCGGGCGCCGCGTCGGCGAGCCGGTCGCCGGGTGGATCGGGACGGCCACCGTGGCCGGGTCCTTCGTGGCGGCGTGCGTGACCTTGGTGGGGCTGGCCGACCAGCCGTCCGGCGCCCGGACGCTCACGTGCTCGGACACCTGCGCACCGGGCGCGAGCGGGCACGCGTTCTTCGACTGGATCTCCGTCGGCGGTCTCCACGTGAAGCTGGCCATCCTGCTCGACCCGCTCTCGATGACGATGTGCATGTTCGTCACCGGCGTGAGCATGCTCATCCACCTCTACTCGATCGGGTACATGAAGGGCGACCGGGACTTCACGAAGTTCTTCGTCTACATGAACGCCTTCGTCTTCTCGATGCTGGTCCTGGTCATGGCGAACGACCTCCTCGTCACCTTCGTCGGTTGGGAGGGCGTGGGCGTGTGCTCGTACTGGCTCATCGCCTTCTGGTTCCAGCGGGACTCGGCGGCGTCCGCGGGGAAGAAGGCGTTCATCTACAACCGCATCGGCGACGCGGGCTTCCTGCTCGCGATGTTCCTCATCTTCTCGAAGACCGGCACTCTCACCTATCTCGGCGTCTTCGCCCACCGGCACCTGCTCGTCGGGGGCGGGACGGTGACCGCGGCGGTGCTGCTGCTCTTCCTGGCGGCGACCGGCAAGTCCGCGCAGATCCCGCTGTTCAACTGGCTGCCTGACGCGATGGAAGGCCCGACGCCCGTCTCCGCCCTCATCCACGCCGCGACGATGGTGACGGCGGGCGTCTACCTCCTGTGCCGGGTCAGCCCGCTCCTCGCGCTGAGCCCCGACGCGATGTGGGTGATCGCCGCGATCGGAGGGGCGACCGCGTTCGTCGCGGCGACCATCGCCTGCGCGCAGCAGGACATCAAGAAGGCGCTCGCCTTCTCCACGATCTCCCAGATCGGCTACATGGTCCTCGCCGTGGGGAGCGGCGCCTACGTCGCGGCGATCTTCCTCATGGTCTGCCACGCCTTCTACAAGGGCCTGCTCTTCCTCGGCTCGGGCTCGGTCATCCACGGCATGGAGACAGAGCAGGACATGAAGCGGATGGGAGGGTTGCGCCGCGTCATGCCCTGGACGTACGCGACGTTCCTCACCGCGTGGCTCGCGCTGGCCGCGATCCCGCCGTTCTCGGGCTTCTGGGCCAAGGGCGACATCCTCACGAACGTCTACGCGAAGACGCTCGTCCTCTACGCCCTCGGCCTGCTCACCGCCTTCTTCACCTCGTACTACATGAGCCGCATCTTCTTTCTCACCTTCACCGGGCGCGAGCGCTGGGCCGAGGAGGCGCCCGACGGGCGTCCGCCCCACCGCCGCCCGCACGAGCCTTCCTGGGTCATGCGCGCACCGCTCGTCGTGCTGTCGTTCTTCGCGCTGTTCGCCGGCGCCGTCGACCTGCCCTGGGTGCACGTCGGCACCCTCGCCCAGTGGCTCGGACCGGTGTTCGGGAGCCGGCTGTTCGCCGCGCACGAGAGCGTGGGCGAGCAGGTCGGCCTCGCGGTCGCGGACGGCGTCGTCGCGGTCGTCGCCGCGTACGTCGCCTGGGTCCTGTGGCGGCGGAGCGCGGACCGCCCGGCGCTCGAGCCCACCTTCCTCCAGCGCGTCTGGTACTGGGACGCCTTCTACGACACGCTCATCGGCCGGCCGGGCCAGGCGATCGCCCGTGCGTGCGCCGTGGTGGTGGACGGCCGGCTCCTCGATGGCGCGGTCAACTGGACGGGCCGCCTGGTCCAGTCGATCGGGAGCGGGACGCGCCGCATCCAGACCGGGTTCGTGCGCAACTACGTGGTCGGGATCGTGGTCGGCATGGCCGCCGTCCTCGCGTTCATGCTCTCGAGGACGTGGTGGTCGTGACGGCCACCCACGCCTTTCCGTTCCTCACGGTGCTGGTGCTGCTCCCCGCTGGTGGCGCGCTCGGGGTCGTGGTCCTCGGGGCATGGCGCGGCCTGCCGCGGGCGGTGATCGAGTGGTTCGGGATCGCGGTCTCCCTCGCCACGCTCGGGCTCGCCGTCGCGGTGGCGGCGCTGTTCGCCACGACGACCGGCGGCTTCCAGTTCGTCTCGGACCACGCCTGGGCGACCGGTCTCGGGGTGCATTGGTTCCTCGGGATCGACGGGATCTCGCTGTTCCTCGTCCTGCTCGCGGCCGTGCTCTTCCCGATCGTGCTCGCCGGCGCGCGCACGCGCACCGACGCGCGGAGCTTCGTGGCGTGGATGCTCCTGCTCGAGTGCGCGTGCCTCGGGAGCTTCGTCTCGATCGACCTGATCCTGTTCTTCCTCTTCTTCGAGCTCACGCTCGTGCCGTCGTACTTCATCATCAGCGGCTGGGGGTACGCGCGCCGCGCGTACGCCGCCGTCAAATTCTTCGTCTACACCTTCCTCGGCTCGGCGTTCCTCCTCGTGGGGATCCTCGTGGTCGCCTTCGCGCACGAGCACCAGACGGGCGTCCTCACGTTC
>JAJYYT010000237.1 GCA_021800645.1 Actinomycetes bacterium | reverse complement strand
CCCGTTTCTGCTACCACCCGCGGATGAAGCCGGTGGGGATGTGCCGGATGTGCCTCGTGGAGGTCGGCGGGCCCCGGGGGCCCACGTTGCAGCCGGCGTGCTTCGTCCAGGTCGCAGAGGGCATGGAGGTCACGACCAACTCGGACAAGGTGAAGAAGGCGCAGGACGGAGTGCTCGAATTCCTCCTCGTCAACCACCCCCTGGACTGCCCCGTGTGCGACAAGGGCGGGGAGTGCCCGCTCCAGGACCAGACGCTCGCGTACGGCCCCGGCGAGAGCCGTTTCGTCGAGGAGAAGCGGCATTTCGAGAAGCCGATCGCGATCTCCGAGCTCGTGCTCCTCGACCGGGAGCGGTGCATCCAGTGCGCGCGCTGCACCCGGTTCGCCGAGGAGATCGCCGGAGAGCCCCAGATCGACTTCGCCGGTCGGGGGGAGCGCGTCGAGGTGGCCATCTTCCCGGGGCGCCCGTTCACGTCGTACTTCAGCGGCAACACCGTGCAGATCTGCCCGGTCGGTGCGCTCACTGCGACGCCGTACCGCTTCACCGCGCGGCCATGGGACCTCGACCAGGTGGAGTCCACGTGCACGACCTGCGCGTTCGGGTGCCGGGTCGCGGTGCAGTCCTCGACCAACCGGCTCACGCGGTTGCTCGGGCTCGACTCGGACCCGGTGAACCAGAGCTGGCTGTGCGACAAGGGCCGCTACGTCTTCGAGTCCGTCAACGGCGACGAAGTCGCCGAGGGGCCACGGGCGTCCGGACCGCTCGGGGCCAGCCGGGGTCAGTTCGCGGGAGAGGTCGCCGAGACACCAAAGGCGCGCGGCGGCAGGCTCGCCGACCCGTTGGTCCGCAAGGACGGCGAGCTCGTGGCCACGGGATGGGGCGAGGCGCTGGCCGCAGCCGCGGCCGGGATCGCCGACGCGACCCGAGCGCACGGAGCTGGAGCGGTCGCCCTCGTCGGGGGTGCACGCTGCACCAACGAGGGCGCCTACGCCTGGACGAAGCTGGCCAAGGGCGTGATCGGCACGGACTCGGTCGACGCGCAGCTCGCCGACGGGCTTCCGGCGGAGGTCGTGCTGTCGCTCCCCCGAGCGACGATCGACGAGGCCTGCAGCGCACGGGTCGTGCTCGTGCTGGCAGGGGACGTGCGTGAAGAGCTCCCAGTGCTCTTCCTTCGTCTTCGCGGCGCCGCGCTCGGCGGCACGACCACGATCGTGGAGGTCACCAGCCAGGTGAGCGCCCTCACGAGGTACGCGGCGATCTCCTTGCGCTCCCGCCCCGGCGACGTGCTCGCGATCGCCGGGGCGCTCTGCGGCGCGGGGAGCCCGCCGGAGCATCCAGAAGGCTCACTCGTCGCGCCCGCCCAGCTCGCAGAGGTGCGGTCGCTCTTGCGGGGCGAGGCCGGCGACGGCAGTGGCGTCGTGGTCGTGCTCGGACGCCCATCTCTTTCCGAGCACGGTGACGTGGTGGCGGCGGCCGCGCGCCGTCTCGCCGAGGCGTTGCCCGGCGCCCGCTTCCTCCCCGCGCTCCGCCGCGGCAACGTCATGGGTGCGCTGGAGCTCGGCATGGCACCGGGCCTGTTGCCCGGCCGGGTGTCTCTCGACGCGGGGCGCAGCTGGTACAGCGCCGCTTGGGGATCGGTCCCGGCCGCGCGGGGTTTCGACACGGCGGCGATCCTCGGGTCGCTCGCCGACAGCCAGGACGACGGGCGTGTCCGTGTGCTGCTCGTCGTGGGAGCGGACCTGCCCGACGACTTCGTCGACGCCGAGCTCGCCCGTCGCGCGCTCGGGGCCGCCGACCTTGTCGTGGCAGTCTGCGGCCATCCCGGTGGCGTGACCGACTGGGCCGACGTCGTGCTGCCCGCCGCGGTCGCGCACGAGCGACCCGGGACCACCACCAGCCTGGAGGGCCGCGTGACCCGGCTCGGCCAGAAGCTCGTGCCGCCCGGCCGCGCGTGGCCTGACTGGATGATCGCCGCGGAGCTCGCCGCCGAGCTCGGTGCGGACCTCGGGTTCGCGTCGGCCGACGACGTGTGGGACGAGATCGAGCGGCTCGCACCCGCCTTCGCCGGCGTCACGGCGAAGGACCTCGCGTCGATCGAGGCGCACGACGGGATCCTCGTCCCCCGCCGGCCGTCCCGCCGCCGCGCCGTGCTCCCGATCGACCCGATCGCTACCCCCGGGGTGGAGTCGGTGGACCAGCAGGGCGCAGCGCCGCGGGTAGGGCTCGTCGAGCCCCCCACCGCAGACGGCGGCGCCCACGCGCGCCGGCCTCCGCTCGAGCGGACCGGCGGCGAGCCCGTCGCCTCACCGGGACCGGGGGCGGGCCTCGCAGAGATGGTGGACGCACGCGGCGACCCGCACGTCGCACCCGTGGACAGCTACTCGCTCCGCCTCCTCTCCGCGCGTCGTCTCTACGACTCGGGCGCAGCGGTCACCCACTCACCGTCGCTCGTGCCCCTCGTGCCCGAAGCGACGGTCCGGGCGAACCCCTACGACCTCGACCGGCTCGGGGCGCACGGCGGCGACGCCGTCACCGTGCGCTCCGCCCGGGGTGCATTGACGCTCCCCTGCGAGCCCGACGAGCGTGTGCCGCGCGGCGTCGTGGCGATCGACTTCGGCCTGCCTGCCCAGCAGCTCGGCACGCGCAACGCGGCTGCGGCGCTGATCGGAGCCGGCGACGCGGTGGTCGACGTCCGCATGGAGTCAGTACCGTGACGCACGTCTCGCGCACCGACCACGCCGTGATGGCCGCGGCGCATGCCCTCACCACCCACGGGGACCCTCTGTTCTTCCACGGGGTCGGCTGGTTCGTCTGGGTCGTCGTGCTGATCAAGGTGGTCGTCGCGTTCGCCGTGCTGCTCGTCTCCGTCATGCTGATGATCTGGTTCGAGCGCAAGCTGATCTCCGACATGCAGAGCCGGATCGGGCCGAACCGCGCAGGGCCGTGGGGGCTGCTCCAGACCCTCGCCGACGGCACCAAGCTGTTCTTCAAGGAGGACCTGCTCCCTGCCGAGGCGGACCGGCTCGTCTTCCATCTCGCCCCGTACCTGTCGCTCGTCCCGGCGCTGCTCATCTTCACGGTGGTGCCCGTGGGGGGCTTCGTGACCATCGCCGGGCACCGCTTCGAGCTGCAGGTCGCGGACCCGACGATCGGCATCCTTGTCGTCCTGGCAATGTCGTCGATCGCGGTGTACGGGGTGATGCTGGCCGGCTGGTCCTCGGGCTCCAAGTACCCGCTTCTCGGCTCGGTCCGGGCATCCGCGCAGATGATCTCCTACGAGGCCGCGCTCGGCATCACGACCGTCATGGTCGTCATCGTGACGGGTTCGCTCTCCACCCGGGCCATCGTGGAGTCTCAGGGATCCGCATTCTGGGACTGGAACGTGTTCCGGCTCGGGATCGTCCCGTTCTTCTTGTTCCTCACGGCGATCACCGCGGAGCTGACGCGCCCCCCGTTCGACCTCACCGAGGCGGAGCAGGAGCTCGTCGGCGGCTTCCACACCGAGTACTCGTCGATCCGCTTCGCGCTGTTCTACCTCGCCGAGTTCATGAACGTGATCACCATGTCCGCGGTCGTCGTCACGCTCTTCCTCGGAGGCCCGGACGGGCCCGTGCCGCACATCCCCACCTTCGACGTGTGGTTCCCCTCGGTCTGGTTCGTGGGGAAGGTCTTCCTGTTCCTCTTCCTCTACGTGTGGCTACGCGCCGCGCTCCCGAGGCTGCGCTACGACCAGCTTATGACGCTCGGCTGGAAGTACCTGATCCCGCTCAGCCTCGGGTGGCTGCTCGCGGTCGCAGGCTTCCTCGTCGACGGGTGGTGGGGAGCCGGCGTCATCGTGGGCGCGCTCTTGGTCACCGGGCTCCTCGTGCGGGCCTTCTCGATCGGCAAGCTTCGAGAGGAGCGCCGCCCGCTGCTCGCCCCCGTCGGGCAACGAGTGATGACCCGACGGCCCGCTCTCGATCCGACGCCCGGCGACGGCGCGTACGACGACGGGGGAGGGGTGCGCTGAGTGGGCGTCCTCTCCGACATGCGTGACGAGCTCAAGTTCTTCAGTGGGTTCAAGCTCACCTTCGAGCACCTGACCCGGCCACGGGTCACGAGCCAGTACCCAGAGGAGAAGAAGCCCAAGCAGCCGCGCCAGCACGGTCGCCATGTGCTCAACCGCTACGAGGACGGCATGGAGAAGTGCATCGGCTGCGAGCTGTGCGCGGGCGTGTGCCCGGCCGACTGCATCTACGTCCGTGGCCTCGACAACCCGCC
>JAJYYT010000236.1:646-4271 GCA_021800645.1 Actinomycetes bacterium | reverse complement strand
GCACAGCGCCCGGCCATTCCGGCACAGCGCCCGGCCATTCCGGCACAACCTCGAACCACGGCGGCGCCGAGCACACGTAGACGATCGGCTGAGCCCCTGCGACCCCGGCGAGCTCGACACTTCTCCACTCCACAACTGATCGCAAGTGGCGACCTGGATGTGAACCATTTCGCTACGTGACAGAGCGGATGTTCGTGATGCCGATCGCCCGCTCGACGTTCGAGACCCCTACCATGGTCCCGGCCGACGGTGGGCGGTTCGTGTCGCTCCTCGATCCGCCCGCCTGGGCCAACCCGTCCGCGCCATCCCGGCGCTCACCCGCCCCCGGCGCCTCAGCCACCCCCACGGCGCATCCTCGGCACCTGCGCCGGCTCTGCGCCAGCCGCGCCCGCTCAACCTGACGGCGGCGAGGATCCTCCTGTGCCGGACGTCCCGCCGGAACCCGGCGAGGACGACCCTGTCCCCGAAGACGGCTTCGGCCCGTTCCCTGTCCCCGGCGACTTCTCCGTGTACAAGACGACGGGGGTGCCAATCCTCTCCTTCTGGCCGGCGAGCGGGTCCGTCGTGAAGACGACCCCTGTCCCCGGTCCGTAAACCGCGCCGACCGTGAGCCCGGCCGCCTGGATGGCAGCCGTCGCCTTGGCGACTGTCTTGCCGATCACTGTCGGAACCGCCGCGTACTGGGGCCCGTTGGAGACCGTCACCGTGATCTGCAAGCCGACGGGGATCGTGGCTCCTGCAGGAGGTGTCGTCGCGATCACCCTTCCCGAAGGGACCGTTGTGGAGTATGCGAAAACCTCCTTGACAGTGAGGCCATCGGCGCTCAGGGTCGCCGCGGCCTGTGTGTAGCTCTGATTCGCGAATGACGGGATCTGCACGGGCGGGTTGCCCTCGGATATCGCCACGAGGATGGTGGCACCGTACGGCGCCGACGTCGGATCGAGCTTCCCCTGGTACGACCAATTGATGACATCGCCCTTCGGCACGGTCTTCGAGTAGGCCGAAAGTGCCGGACACCTCACGTTGAGGTGCTTCTCTGCAAGGAGCTGGCGCGCGATCGAGCAGTCGATGCTCGACGAGAGTTGCGGGATCCGCTCCATCGGCTTGCCCGAAGAAGGCACGATACGGACGACGCTCCCCTCAACGAGCGTCACGCCCTTGCCGGGAACCTGGCGGACAACGTCGCCTGCGCCAACCTTGATGGAGGTGACCGCCGCGTCGACTCTCACCTTGAAGTGATCGGCACGCAACGCGCGGCTCGCGCTCGCGACGGTCTCCCCCACCACCCCGGGCACGAGGTGCTTGGCTTTGAGGAGGTTGCTCCTCACGACGTACACCGCACCGCCGGCGATGATGCATGCCACGAGGAAGACAAGCGCGACCACCCACGGCCACCGACGTGGCGGTCGGTGCCTCCGCAGGGCGCGCACGGAGACGACCGAGGGCGCGCCGTCGACGCGGATTGTCGCCGTCGGCTCTCCGGTGTCGGCGAGTCCTGCACCTGGGAGAAAGTAGGCCCCACCCCGTGCCGCGGGCGTCCCGGGCGGCCCGGGCGCCCCGGGCATCCCGGACGCGGAGGGCGCAGAGGGCGCAGCGGTGCCGCCCCACCCTGCGAGCGAGGCGGTTCCGACCAACGTGAGATCCCCAGCGGCCGAGGTCGCGCCCCCAGCAACCCCAGCCCCATCACCCGCCGGCGCCACCCCGGATCCAGCAACCCCAGCCCCATCACCCGCCGTCGCCACACCGGCAACCCCAGCCCCAGCGACCGCCGTCACCGCAGTAGCAGCCCCCGGGTCGTGCAACGTTGGGGTGCCGAGATCAGCGTCCTCGACCGGGCCGCGGCGGACCAGGGGCAGCGGCCCTCCAGCCCCGAGCGAGTCAGCGACCGCATCGAGCCGCGCCGCAAGCTCGGCCGAGCTGGGTCGGTCCTCCACCTCCGGGGCGCAGGCGGCGGCGAGCACCTCGCCGAGCGTGCCGAGACCCGGGTGGTCGGGCAGGCGGCCGCCTATGCGCGCTTGGAGGGTCGCGTGCGGCGTCTCTCCTGCGAACGGAACCGTCCCGGTCACCGCCTCGTAGAGGACCAGGCCGAGGGAGTAGACGTCCGAGCGCCCGTCGAGCTGGAACCCTCGGGCCTGCTCGGGAGAGGTGTACCGGGCCGTTCCGAGCATCGTCCCCGGATCGGTCGTCGACGCGCTCGACAGCGCGCGGGCAACGCCGAAGTCCGCGACGCGCACCCGGCCCTCCTCGTCGAAGAGGATGTTGGCGGGCTTCACGTCCCGATGGACGATTCCTCGAGCGTGCGCGTAGGCGAGCCCGTCAGCCGCTTGCGCGCCGACGCGGGCCGCCTGGCCCGGCGAGAGTCGGCGGCCTCTCGCGAGCATGTCCAGCAGGCTCCCGCCCTCCAGGTACTCGAGCACCAGGTAGGGACCGTCCTCCCCTTCGCCCCAGTCGAAGACCCGAAGCACGTGGGGGTGGTTGAGGGCAGCGACCGAACGCGCCTCGGCCCGGAACCGGCGTAGGAAGGCGTCGTCGCGCGCGAGCGCAGGCTGGAGGACCTTCACGGCCACGCGGCGCTGCAGCACCATGTCCTCGGCCAAGAAGACATGAGCGGACGCGCCGGACCCGAGGGCCGCCACGAGCCGGTAGCGGTTCCCCAGCACCCGGCCGATGGGTTCGGAGACGATGGGCATGGGACCCGGTGACAAGGCTATCGGGGAGAGGCTTCGCCGTGCGGGATCCCACGAGATGCCCAGCGCCCCGCACAGGGTCAGGCGGTCGTCAGCCCTGGGGACGACCCAGGAAAGCGGCCAGCCGATCGCTCGCCGAGGCGCCAGCGTCGCAGGGCTGCTCGTCTCCGAAGGGCTTCCCGGGCCCCCTGAGCTCGGGCCGAACGCGCGCCCGGGACGCCTCCAGGAGCTCGGCGGCGAGCTCCTCGTCGATGTCCCGGGTGGACTGCCCCGTCGCCCGGGCGAGGTCCCAGGCGTGGACCAGGGCGTCGGTGGCCCGCATGCCGATCACCGTGGTGCCGGGCACTGAGCCGAAGGGAAGCTCGAAGCTGCGATCGAGCCCGCCCGGCGCTGCGAATGCTTCGTGCGCGTCCGCCGCGGTGCGCGCATGCAGCTCGACCAGCTCCGCAGCGTGCTCACTGCCCGGCGAGTGTGACGCAGCGCCGGTGGCGAGCCGCTGGTTCCCCGCGATCACGTGCCCGACGAGATCGCGCACCGTCCACTCGGTGCAAGGCGTCGGCGCGTCGAGCTGGTCATCGGTCACCCTCGCGAGCACTCGACCGAATGCGTCCTGCGCGCGTCGATGCGCCTCGAGCAGCGCCGACGATGTCGTCTTCGTGCCTGCGTCCATTCTGCACAAGGTAGCGTGGCGCGCTCTGCCTCAAATCGAAGCGACGCTGCGCCCACCTTCGCCCGAGCTGAACAGATCCCGACGGGCCACTCTCATCCCGACGGGCTGCACTGATCCCGACGGGCCACTCTCATCCCGACAGGCTGAACAGATCCCGACGGGCCACAGCCGCACCGCGAGCCGTTCGGCGTCCGAGGATGCCAACGAACGGCTGCGCCGTGCCGGCGACATCCCGCCGATGCGCCTCGGCCGGCGCTCATCGGAGTCG
>JAJYYT010000236.1:0-636 GCA_021800645.1 Actinomycetes bacterium | reverse complement strand
GGGCGTGGCGGGGCGTGGCGGGGCTCGGCGGGGCTCAGCCATGGCGGAACCGGCACGTCTGGTTCGCTTGTCTCTCCGCCGCACTGTCGAGCCAGGGCGCGCGCCAAAGCGCAGCGCGACGAGCGGCGCGGTGGCGCCAGCGGGAACGGGCCAATACTGGGGGTCATGACGCTGGTACGGGCTGTGATGTTCTTCGTGGCGGACCCCGAGGAGGCGTGCTCCTGGTGGATCGAACATCTGGCACCCGAGTCCGAACGACGACGCGACGGACCCTTCTGGTGGTTCGAGAAGGAAGGTGTCGAAGTGGGGTTCCACCCGGAAGACGCCGAACGCAACCCACCGGGTCGCAGCACGGTCGTCTACTGGCACGCGGACAACCTCGAAGAGCGCCGTCAGCAGCTCATCGACGCCGGCTGCACGCCGCACCGTGGTCCGCTCGTCATCGAGCCGAGAAAACACCAGCCAGAACCGCCCGCGATCATTACCTGCTGGCGACCGCCTGGGCGCGGAAACGGACATGCGACGATTACCGCCGCGCCATCGCCGAACTCGATCAGGCGATCACGCTCAATCCTCGCGATTACTGGTCGTCGGTCCAGCGCGGAGTCTGTGAACTGGAACTGGGCAACACGGTGG
>JAJYYT010000235.1 GCA_021800645.1 Actinomycetes bacterium | reverse complement strand
CCACCTCGTCGGCGACCGGACCGCGCTTGCCCCGGTACGCACGGTCACCTCGATCGCGGGCGTTGCGCTCGCGGTCACCGCCGGGACGTGGCTGCTCTGGCGCTCACCCCGCCTTGGCGACATCCGAGCACTCGGCCTCGCGCTCTTGGTGCTCGCGCTGATGAGCCCGGTGCTCTGGGCGTGGTACCTCACCTGGGGCCTGGTCGTGCTGGCGCCCGTCGCGACCGGGTCGCTGCGCCGAGTCCTCGTCTGGCTCGGAGTTGGAGAGACGCTGGTGGGCGCCTCCTCGGTGGTCGGCATCGTGCACTCGCTCGGCGCGATGAGCGCGCTGTCCATCATGATGGTGGTCGTCGGGGTGCTCGCGGCGGCTGCCGCAGGCATCTTCGCCCCCTTTCAGGCAAGGGCGCACCGCTGGCGGCTTCGGTCCCCGGACTCCCTCGCCCAGGCCGCGACGGTGCCGGCGAGCCCTGCTCGCCGGCCGCTCGAACCCTGACGCGCCGCCTCGCTCAGCGCAAGAGGCGCGACATCCTGCGGTCGGCAAGCACCGCGCCGTCCGTCTGGCAGGTGCAGTAGGCGATCTCGTAGGACTCGAACGAGACGCGACGGATCGCCGCGCCACAACGCGCGCAGGGCTGCCCGACTCGCCCGTGGACGGCGAAATGCTCGCCCAGGCGCGCCTCGGACAGGCCGCCGCTGCGAGTGCGCTCGTGCGCCAAGCCCTCAGAGAGCACCTCTTGGACGGCGCCGACGAGCCGATCTCGCGCGTCGTCGTCGAGCGAGCGGAGGGTGGCGAACGGAGAGAGTTGCGCCCGGTGGAGGGCATCGTCGGTGTAGCCCCTCCCGATCCCGGCGACGACGTGCTGGTCCCGCAACCAGGTGTACAGCCGACGTCCGCCGCGCTCCTCGCGAACGAGGGCCGCGAACTCCTCGCTGTCCGGCTCCGGGCCGAGACCGGCGAGCGGGCCGTCGTCGCCCGGAGCGAGAAGCCACCACCCCGCCTTGCGCTGCGTGCCATGCTCGCGCAGCAAGACCGCCGCGTCAGGGCCGGAGAACCTGAAGCGCACGAGTGCACCGCGCGGTCGCGTCGCCTTGGGTGGTAGCTCCACGTCCACCCTGCCCGCCTGCGAGAGATGCAGTGCCACCCGGTAGCCGCCCGCGAATCGCAGCAGCGCGTACTTGCCTCGCCGTGACACACCCTCGAGCGAGCGCCCGGTGAGGACGTCGGTCGTCGGCACTGCCGTCTTCAAGCTGGCGAAGCCGAGCAGGTCCGCTCGCTCGAGCACCGCGCCTGCGAAGGCGGCGTCGAGACGCTCGGCGAGCGCCTGCATCTGCGGCAACTCCGGCACGGCACCCCCGAGCCCTTCTCAGATCGGTGCCGTCGCCTCGAAGGCGATCGCCTGTTCCAGCGCTGCTGCGGACCGGAGCACGACGAGGTCGGCGTGCTGGGGTCCGACGAGTTGGACGCCGACTGGCAGCCCGTCGGCGTTCAGGCCGGCACACACCGTCGCGGCGGGAGAACGGGTCATGTTGAACGGGTAGGTCAGCCGCACCCAGTTGGGATCCTCCACGCCGTTGACGACGCCCTTTCCTCCGAGCGCGTTGGGCGGAGGCGGCGCTGCCGTGGTCGGCGTCACGAGGAGCCGGACGTCCCTGAAGAGCTCCACGAGCCTGAGGTTCATCTGGTGGCACCGGTCGAGGGCCCGGACGAGGCGCAGCGCGGGGATGGTCCGGCCGTGCTCGACGAGGGAGACGAGCACTGGTGTGACCTCGTTCCAGCGTGCCTCGTATGGCTCGAGTGTCCGCAACAGACACGCGCTCACGATGGTGAGCCAATCATCGAGCGGGTCCTCGTCGAAGACGGTGTCCACCTCCACCACGTCGGCTCCGAGATCGTCGAGGACTGTGACCACCCGCTCGGCCACTGCAGAGACGGAGCGGTCGATCTCGGTGTAGCCGAGCGCATGAGACCATGCGACGCGCACCGGGACGCGGGGTTCGACCAGGGCGCTCAGCCAGCTGCTCTCCGGGTGCGGGAGCGCGCGCAGGTCCGACGGGTCGGGTCCGACGACGGCGTCGAGCGCCGCAGTGACGTCCTGCACGGTCCGGCCGAGCACCCCTTTGGAAGAAAGCCCGAGCCAGCCGGCTCCTCCCTGGCCTCCGGCAGGCACCCGGCCCTGCGAGGGCTTCATCCCAGAGAGCCCGCAGCAGGCCGACGGGATCCGGATCGACCCACCGCCGTCACTGCCGGTCGCCAGCGGGACCATGCCTGCGGCGACTGCGGCGGCCGAGCCTCCCGAAGAGCCGCCGGCACTGTGGTCCTGCGACCAGGGGTTGCGCGTCGTGCCGAAGAGCGCGTTCGACGTGTGGGCGGTCCATGCGAACTCTGGGAGGTTGGTCTTTCCCACGACGACCGCGCCAGCGGCGCGTAGCCGTGCGACGAGGACCGAGTCGTGGCCCGCCACCGGTCCGGTCGCGTGCAGCAGGGAGCCGTGGGTCGTGCGGTAACCGGCGGCGTCCTCGCTGTCCTTCACCCCGATCGGGACGCCTGCAAGAGGTCCCGGATCGGCTCCGGTGGCGACGAGCTGGTCGACCGCCCCAGCCTGCTCCAGCGCGCGCTCGGCATCGACGGCGACAAACGCGAGGAGGGCCGGGTTGATCGTCTCGATGCGCTCGACGGAAGCGGTCACGACCTCCCGGGCCGAGATCTCCCGGGTGCGCACGCGGCGGGCGAGCTCGGTGACCGAGACAGTACGGAAATCCACGGCTACCTCTCGAGATCTCCGGCGAGCTCTCTGGCGAGCCCCATGACGGCGCCTCGAAGGTCGCTCTCCGCGGTCACCACCATGAGCACCGGCACCGTGACCCCCTGTTGGACGTAGCGAGCCACGTGCGCGCGGCAGTCTCCGGGGTCACCGTGGACGACCAGCGCATCGACGACCTCGTCCGGGATAGCCGCGAGCGCCGACTTGCGGTCTCCGAGGTTCCATGCGTCCCACATCGGCTGGAGCAGCGGCCCCCTCCCCAGCCAGCGATGGAGCGCTGCGTACGCGGGAACACTGAGATACGCGGCGATCAGGCGGCGAGCGACTGCTCGTGCGAGCGACGCGTCGGCTTCCGCCACCACGAAGATGCGCGCGACGACATGACGGGCCGGATCTCCGGATTGGCCATCTTCAGAGCTCTCGACGCCTGCACGGACCTCCTCGAGGGAAGTGGCCACGTCGTCCGCCGAGAGCCAATTGAGGATCACGCCGTCGGCCATCTTGCCGGCGAGCCGCAGCATGCCAGGCCTCAGCGCGGCGAGGTACAGCGGCGGGGGAGCGGTCACCGGGCGGGCCAGGCGGAATCCGTGGACGGAGAAGGTCTCGAAGTCGGCGGCGACCCTCGCGCCCGAGAGGGCCAGCCGGAGGAATGCGAGGGTGTCCCGCGCCCGTGCGAACGGTCGATCGAACGCGATGCCGTTCCACTGCTCGACGATGACGTCCGAAGACGTGCCGAGACCGAAGGCGAACCGTCCAGGTGCGGCCTCTGCCATCGCGGCAACGCTCTGCGCGAGGAGCGCGGGGCCACGGGTGAAGGCGGGGGCGACCGCGAGCCCGAGCCGCAGGTCCGGCTCCCACGCGGCCGCAAGCGCCAGCGGGGTGAACCCGTCGGTGCCGTCTACTTCGGCGGACCACGCGTCCGTGTAGCCCGCCGCGCGCGCCTCGGCGAACCAGCTGCGGTGCGCTGAGAGCGGGACGCCGGCGAAGGGCACGGTGATGCCGAGACGCTCCATCGCCTGCACGTTAGCGGGGGAGGGGGTCTTCTTCGAGGTGCGCCTGGTCACGCGCTCAGGGTGGCCGGTCAGCTTCGAGAGGTGCGCCGCACACCAGGCGCCACGTCCATCGCCGCGCTCACGGCCCGATGCACCGCTGCCACCGAGCCGGCGATCACCAGGTACTCGCGGTTGTAGAGATGCGAGACCGTCCCGACCTTGACTCCGGAGGGATCGTGTATGCCGATGCGGGCCCCGACGTAGCGCGCCGACTCGAAGGAGAGCGTGACCACTTCCTCGTGCCGAGAGCACATGTCTTCGAGGTCATCGACGCCGACCCACGCCTCGTCGTTGTAGGAGAGAAGCAGGAGGCCGCAGTCCACCGACGCGACCGTCTCCGCCAGCGCGCCGGGCATGGTGCGCTTGGAGTTGAATTCGCTGCGCGTCGAGGGGTCCCTCGCGTCGAGCCGCTTGCAGGCGACGCCGTAATGGGGAGGGGCATCCCAGGCGACGAGGGTCTCCCACACGTG
>JAJYYT010000234.1 GCA_021800645.1 Actinomycetes bacterium | reverse complement strand
GCAGACAGCTTCCGCCACATCGACAGTCACGTGCAACCTGCCCACAGGCGGGCACGTCAAGTACTTCCACTGCTACACGCCCCAGCAGATCCGCGCGGCATACGGGGTGACGGCGATCGCCCCGCTCGCGCCAGGTGAGCCCGACTACGGCCAGGGCCAGACCATCGTCCTCGTCGACTCCTACGGCTCCCCCACCGCCGCAGCCGACCTCCAGCACTTCCACGACGTGTTCTTCGCCTCGCTCCCCGCCCCGAAGTTCACCCAGATCTTCCCGCTCGGCGACCCCCAGTACCACACAGCCGACAACGGCAGCGGCCTGTCGGGATCGACAGGTGCAGCCGGGTGGTCGGGTGAGGCCACGCTCGACATCGAGTGGGCGTACGCGATCGCGCCCGAGGCGACGATCGTCCTCTTGGCCGTGCCGCCCTCGGAGACCGAGGGCGTCCAGGGGTACCCGAACCTCTTCAAGGCCATCACACACGAGATCTCCGCGACCCCGCCGGGCACCGTCTTCTCGATGTCGTTCTCCTCGACCGAGCAGGCGTTCGGCGGCGCGGCGACGGTCCAGACGGCCAAGTTCGACAAGGTCTTCCAGCGTGGCCTCGCCAAGCACGACAACTTCTTCGATGCCGCCGGCGACACAGGCACGCTCAACACGGGCAAGCAGCACCGCGACTCCCGCTACTACCCGTACCCGACGGTCGAATGGCCCGCCACCTCGCCCTACGTGGTCGCAGTGGGCGGCACCCAGCTCCAGTACGGCTGGACGTGGGACCCCACCAGCGACAGCCCGTTCGAGCCGACACGCACATTCACATTCACACACGTGACAACCGGCTACTGGCACTCGAGCACGGGCACAGGCGGCCAGGCGGTCTGGAACGAGTCGTGGGACGACATCGGGACCAACGGTGGGGTGAGCACGATCTTCCCGGAGCCCTCCTGGCAGAAGAGCGCAGGCTCGTTCTCCGGTCGGGCCGTCCCCGACACGTCGTGGAACGCGGCGGTGAACGGCGGCGTCCTCATCTGGATCAGCGCCTACCCCGCCTACAACTGCTTCACAGCGTCGAGCACGGGCTGCTGGACAATCTCGGGCGGCACCTCGGCCGCCACCCCGCAGACCGCGGCGCTCGTGGCGCTCGCCAACGCCGCACGCGCGCACGACACAAAGTCCCCGGTGGGCTTCCTCGACCCGATCCTCTACAAGACAGCGAGCGTGCAGAGCGCCTACACACACATCGGCCCGCACGACTACGGTTCGGCGCCGAAGACCCAGACGGTCACGGACTACACCGACACAGGCACAGCGACCACTGTCAACAAGTCCGTCGGCACACTGGTCGACAACCAGATGTGGCAGACCACGGTGCCCGGCTACTACGAGACAACGCCGTACAACCTGGCGACCGGGTGGGGCGCCCCGAAGGCGGCCACATTCGTGAAGGCGCTGCTCGCGCGGACAGCGACGACATCGGTCGGAGCGACATCGACATAGGAGCGACTTCGACAGAGGAGCGACTTCGACAGAGGAGCGACATCGACAGAGCCGCGACGCGACGTCGCGGCCGAGCGCAACGCGCCACGGCGATTGCCGCGCAGTGAGCGTCGAGCAGTGAGCGTCGGGCAGTGATCGGCAGTGAGCGTCGAGTGGGGCCTGGGGATAGGATGCGCGCCGACAGCGCGAGGAGGCCAGATGATGCCAGGGTTCCGCCGCAGGACGCTCGGGTCGCGACGCAGGGTTGCGATCGTCTCGATCTTCTCAGCGGTCCTCGCCGGAATCCTCGTCGGTCCGCCGCTCACGGCGTCGGCGGCGACGGGCCCGGTCACCGGGAACGCCCGGCACGGGACGTACCTCGCGCTCGGCGACTCGGTCGCCTTCGGCTACGTGCCCCCAGACGCCACACCGGCGCCCAACTACTACGACGCGCACTCCTTCGTGAGCTATGCCAACGACGTCGCCCAGGCGCTCGACGAGCGTGTGTTCAACGCCTCGTGCCCGGGCGAGACGACGGCCAGCATGCTCTACCCGGGCGCGCAGAGCAACGGCTGTGAGAATTCGGTCGGATCTCCGATCGGCTACAGGACGCTCTACCCGCTCCACGTGCAGTACCAGGGCACGCAGACCGCATACGCGGTCCAGTTCCTCACCGTCCACACGCACACGAAGCTGGTCACGATCGACATCGGGGCGAACGACGCGTTCCTCTGCGAGACACTGGCACCCCATCGCTGCACCACAGGGACAGAGCTCGCCGCCCTCGGGAAGGAGATCGAGACCAACCTCGCGGCGATCTTGGGCCAGATCAGGGCCGTCTACCACGGGCCGCTCGTCGTCCTCGACTACTACTCGCTCACATACGCGACACCGATTCAGGACGCCCCGTCCACCCTGCTCAACGACTTCATCAAAGCCGCGACGACAGGGTTCACAGTGCTCATTGCGAACGGCTACACAGCGTTCGAGACGGCTTCGGCCACAGCCACAGGCAGCCCGTGCAAGGCGGGGCTCCTCATCCCGATTTCCGGCGGGTGCAACATCCACCCGAGCCTCAAAGGGCACGAGGTGCTGGCGGGCGCCATCCTGACAGCCCTTGGCGACAGCTAGGCGCGACCAGGACCGTCCGTCGCGCGCGCTCGACGTGTCCTGCCCCACCACCTGAGCCTGCCCCTGCTCCATGCGGTTCCTCCCGGCCGGGCCGTCCGCACTTCTCGTCGAGCTCGAAGACCAGGACGCGGTGTTCTCGCTGATGGCCGCCATCGCCCGGCGCCGGGCCTCAGGGTGGCAGCGCGGGCTCGCCGACGTCGTGCCCGGTGCGCGCACCGTGCTCCTCGACGGGCTCGCCGACCCCGGGGCGACGGCCACGGAGCTCGCCGGCTGGACGCTGCCTGCGCCCGCGGTGTGCGACGGCCCCCTCGTCGAGATCCCCTGCCGCTACGACGGGCCCGACCTCGCCTCGGTCGCCCGGTGCTGGGGGGTGCCCGAGCACGACGTCGCAAGGATCCACTCCTCGCTCGGCCACCGGGTCGCCTTCTGCGGCTTCGCCCCGGGGTTCGCCTACCTCGTGGGCCTGGGCACGCTTCCCGAGGTCCCGAGGCTCGGGACGCCCCGACCGCTCGTCGAGACCGGGAGCGTCGCGCTCGCCGGGAGCTACACCGGCGTCTACCCGCGCCCTTCGCCCGGAGGCTGGCAGATCGTCGGGCACACCGACGCGGTCCTCTGGGACCTCGGCCGCGACCCCCCCGCCCTCCTCGGCCCCGGGACCCGCGTGCGCTTCGTGGCTGCATGACCCACGAGCACCCGGTCCGCGGCCCCGGCCACCACCCGCGCGCGGTCACGGTCGTCCGCGCCGGCACGCTGACCACGCTCCAGGACCTCGGGCGTCCGGGCTTCGCGCACCTCGGCGTGCCGCGCTCGGGCGCGCTCGACCCTCTGGCGCACGCGCGGGCGAACCGGCTCGTCGGCAACGACCCGGACGCCGCGACGCTCGAGACCACCCTCGACGGCGTCGCGCTGCGCGCAGAGACCGCCGCCACCGTCGCGGTCACCGGTGCGAGCGCCCCGGTCCGCGTGAACGGCGAGCCACGCGGGTGGAGCCTCCCGCTCCTCCTCCGCGCAGGCGACACGCTCGAAATCGGCCCCGCGGAGGCGGGGGTCCGCTCCTACGTCGCGGTCGACGGAGGGTTCGACGTGCCCCTGGTGCTCTCCAGCCGCTCGACGGACCTCCTCTCGGGGATCGGCCCGCCCCCGGTCTCCTCGGGCACGACGCTCCCGATCGGCCCGGCGCGCCGCCCCCCGGCCCTCGACATGGCCCCCTACCGCGCCCCGGCCCTGGACGAGACGCTCGTCGTCCACCCGGGCCCGCGCGAGGACTGGCTCGGCGACCGGGCCGCGGACGCGCTCTTCGCCCAGCCCTACGAGGTCGACCCGCGCAGCAACCGGATCGGGCTGCGGCTGCGGGGCGGGCCGATCGACCGGCGTGTCCGGCGAGAGCTCCCGAGCGAGGGCATCGCATGGGGCGCCGTCCAGTTGCTCTCCGACGGCCAGCTCGTCGTGCTCCTGGCGGACCACCCGACGACCGGCGGCTATCCGGTGGTCGGTGTCGTGGACCGGGCCTGCGCACCCGGGAGCAGCTCGGCGAGCACAAGCCTCCAGGCGGCCGGCTGTTCTCGTCACAGGTCGCCTGGCTCACGAGGACGGCCACCGACTTAAAGACTTAACCTGGATCCACCGCCTAGGGACGTGTAGTTCCGCCTGAGCATCCACCAGAAGTTGCCTCCGGCCTGGGAG
>JAJYYT010000233.1 GCA_021800645.1 Actinomycetes bacterium | reverse complement strand
CACCGGAAGGGAGAACCTCGACATCATGGGGCGGCTCTATCACCTCGACGCGGCCACGCGGAAGCGCCGCGCCGAGGAGCTGCTCGAGCGCTTCGACCTCCAGGAAGCGGCCGACCGGGCGGCGAAGGGGTACTCGGGCGGCATGCAGCGCAGGCTCGACCTCGCGCTGAGCCTGGTCGCGCGACCCGAGGTGGTGTTCCTCGACGAGCCGACCACCGGACTCGACCCCCGCAGCCGCCTCGGCATGTGGGACGTGATCCGCGAGATGGTCGCGAGCGGGACGACCCTCCTGCTCACCACCCAGTACCTCGAGGAAGCCGATGCGCTCGCAGACGAAATCGTCGTCATCGACCGTGGCAAGGTGATCGCGGAAGGGACCTCCGAGGAGCTGAAGCGCCGAATCGGCGGCGACGTCCTCGAGTTCGCGGTGGTCGAGCGGGACCGCCTGGCTGAAGCGGTCGAGGCCGTCCGGGGACTCTCGGCCTCCGAGCCGTTCGTGGACGACGTGACCGCCCTGGTCAGGCTGCGGGCGGGATCCAACGGGTCGCAGGCGCTCGTCGAGACGGTGCGGAGGCTGGACGCGCTCGGGATCCACACGGACGGTCTGGCCATCCACCGGCCGTCGCTCGACGACGTGTTCCTCTCGCTCACCGGACATGGCGCCGAGGACAAGTCCGTCGCGGGAGCGGTGTCCGGGCGCAGGCGCGGTAGCCGTCGGGAGCGCGAGGAGAAGCACGCATGACCGGGACCGCTCCCGCTCCGCTCACGGCGCTCGAGGTCCCGAACCTGCCGGCGGTTCGCCGGATCACGCTCGGCATTGCCGATACCGTCACCCTGACGCGCCGGGACCTTCTCATCTGGCTGCGCAACCCTGCCTTCATCTTCTTCACGATCATCCAGCCGGTGATGTTCGTCCTGCTGTTCCGCTATGTCTTCGGCGGCGCGATCTCTGTACCGGTGAAGGGGGGGTACGTGGACTTCCTGATGCCCGGCATCATCGCCCAGTCCGCCGCCTTCGCTTCCTTCGGCACGGCCATCGCGCTCGCGAGGGGCCTGCAAAGAGGCCTCATCGACCGTTTCAGGGCGATGCCCATGGCCCGCTCAGCGGTCCTCCTCGGGCGCCTGGTCGCAGACACCGCCCGTCTCGCCGTGACGTTGCTCGTGATCTTGGGCGTGGGGTACGCGGTGGGGTTCCGTTTCCGCGACGGGGCCGTCCCTGCGCTGGTCATGATGATCCTCGGGGTGGCCTTCGGCGTCACCATCTGCACGGTGAGCGCCTACGTCGGGCTCGCGGTGAAGGACGAAGAGTCGGTGAGCTCTTTTGGGCTCGTCTGGCTCTTCCCGCTCACCTTCGTGAGCAGCGCGTTCGTCCCCGTGCAAGCGATGCCTGGGTGGCTGCAGGCGTTCGCCAAGAACCAACCGGTGACGGCGGTGATCGACGAGATGCGCTCGCTCGCGCTGGGCGGCCCCCTGGCGACGCATGCGTGGCAGAGCGCGGCGTGGCTCGTCGGGATCGTCGCGGTGTTCGTCCCGCTCGCGGTGCGCGCCTACCGTCGAGCTACCTGAACTGAGGGCCCGGAGGACGGAGCGCGGCGTCCGGGCGCGATCGTGCGTCCCCCCCATTGAGTGTCAATGGGGGTTGCAGGATCGTGGCTGAACAGGAGGGCGGGACGCCGTCGCTCCTCGCAGGCCCGCTTCGGACCTCCGCTTGGGCCTCGGAAGACTTGGGTAACCGTTGGGCAGCCTTTGATGGCTCGTCGCGCGGGGGACGCGACGCTTGGGAGGGGCTGGTCGAGCCGGGAGCCGACGCACGACTCCCGCAAGACGGGAGGCGAGAAGCCGTGGACGACCGCAACGGCAGCGACCACAACGACAAGGTGTCGAGCTTCCAGTCCCTCGTCGGACCGACCGTGCTCGGTGATCGTGGCGACGTGGCGGTCGCCCGTGAGCGCCACCGCCGCCGCCGTATACGGAAGCTCCTCGCGGTCCTCGTTGTGGTGCTCGCGTGGGTCGTCTGGCGCGATCTCGTGCACGCGCCCGTTCTTCCGACGCCGCACGTTGGTGGCACACTCGCGCGCTACCTCCCAGCGCTGCTCCTCGTCGGGCTGCTCGCGCTGCTCTTGGGCGCCCAGTTCGTCGGCGGCGGCGCCTCGCCGCATACCCTCTTCCGGCCGGGCGACATCGACATCGACCTCGATGATGTGGTCGGGATCGACAACGTGAAGCGCGAAGTCGTGAAGACGCTCAATCTGTTCCTCGGCCACAAGCGTTTCAAGGAGCTTGGCGGCATGCCGCGCAGGGGCATCCTCTTCGAAGGCCCCCCGGGAACGGGAAAGACCTACCTCGCCAAGGCGATGGCCCGCGAAGCGGACGTCCCGTTCCTGTTCGTGTCCGCCACGTCCTTCCAGTCCCAGTTCTACGGCATGACGGGACGGAAGATCCGGAGCTTCTTCCGCTCGCTGCGCAGCTACGCGATGAGCGAAGGTGGCGCGATCGGCTACATCGACGAGCTCGACGCCATCGGCGCCTCGAGGAGCGGGATGAGCGGCACGAGGGGCGAGGGACTGGCAGGGGTGGTGAACACGCTCCTCACCGAGATGCAGTCCTTCGACCAGCCCTCACGCACGAGGCGGCTCGTGCGGCGCGTCCTCGTCGAGCCGCTGAACCGCTTCCTTCCTCCGTCCGTCCGGATCGCGCCGAAGGCGGTTGCCGTTCCCAACGTCCTGGTCGTCGCCGCGACGAACCGCGCCGACAGCCTCGACCCGGCGCTGTTGAGGCCTGGGCGCTTCGACCGCTCGATCCACTTCTCGCTGCCCTCCAGGGCAGCGCGCGTGCAGATCGCCCGGTACTACCTCGCCCGTGTCGCCTGCGACCCGTCGATGGATCTCGAGGAAGCCGCCGACAGGGTGGCAGGGATGACCGCTGGCTACTCCCCCGTCGCCATCTCGCACATCATCAACACAGCGCTCCCGCTCGCGCTGATGAGGGGTCGGATCGGCCTCACGCTTCAGGACCTGACCGAGGCGAAGGTCGAGTTCGAGACGGGGGAGAAGGACACGGCGACCGTCTACACGGATGAGGAGCTCCGTCGCGTCGCCTTCCACGAGGCGGGCCACGCGACGGTCGCGTACTTCCTCGGGGAGGGGCGCAGGCTCGACGTCCTGAGCATCGTGAAGCGACGCGAGTCGCTGGGCATGCTCGCACACTCCGATGCCGAGGAGCGATTCACCAGGACGAAGGGGGAGTACGAGGTACTGCTTCGGATCGCAATGGGCGGCAAGGCGTCCGAGCAGCTCTTTTTCGGCGAGGTGAGCTCCGGTCCGGCGGGCGATCTCGTCGCGGCGACGCGGATCGCCGCGCAGATGGTCGGCGCCTTCGGCTTCGGGAAGTCGCTGGTCTCGCTGGCGGCGGACGACGCCGCCGGACCGCTGAGTGGCGGGCTGCTCTCCAACGTGCTCGGCGACCGCCAGATGCGCGCCGACACCGAGAAGCTCCTCGGCGAGGCGTACAGCGACAGCGAGGCGGTGCTCCGCCGCCACAGCGGTGTCGTAACGGCGCTCGCCGAAGCGCTGGTGGAGCGCCGCGAGCTGATCGGAAGTGAGATCATCGAGGTGGTCGAGGGGGTCGTCGGGACCGACAAGGGCAAGGCGGAGGCCAACCGGACACTCGACCTCCTGTTGCGCATGCCCGGCCGACCGAGCGCACCGACGCCCAGCCCATGAGCGGGCCCGACAGGCCATAGAATGCGATGCTCCTCGCTTGTGCTCTGCGCGGGAGCCTCGGGGACGTAGCTCAGTTGGCTAGAGCGCCTGCTTTGCACGCAGGAGGTCGTGGGTTCGAGTCCCATCGTCTCCACTCGAGTTTCGTATTCGAACTCGGACACGCTGAAGATGTCGTCGAAGGGCGGCCGGTATGCCTCGTGGCAGAGCCGGCCGTCCTTCACGTCGAGGCGCTCGAACACCGCCGCGTTGAACTGCTTGCGGGTGCGGTCGCTGGCCTTGCGGTAGGCGTCGGCGCAGCGGGTGGCGAAAGTAGCCGCCAGCTCCAGGATCTCCTGCCACTCGCCGAGGTTGGCGTCGAGGTCAGCGAGGCGGTCCTTGGCGGCTCCGATGTCGCCGCCGATGCGCGCCTGCTCGGCCTTCAGGGTCGTGACGTCGATCGCGCCGGCGTAGTAGGCGTCGAGGAGCTTGCGCCGCTTCGCTTCGGCCTTGGCGAGCCGGCGGGTGAGCAGCTCGCGCTGGGCGGCATCGGCACGCTGGCGTTCGACGACCTCGGCGGCCATCTCCTCGCGCAACCGTTC
>JAJYYT010000232.1 GCA_021800645.1 Actinomycetes bacterium | reverse complement strand
TCTGATGACCTTCCTCACCTCGGCGAGCGGCCTCCTCGACGCCGCTCGAGGCGGCCCGGTGCGACAGCAGGCGGCTGACGTGGTCGAGCTGCTGCGTGACTCCGCACGCTGCAGAGTCCTGCCGGTCACCCTTCCCGAAGAGATGCCGGTGAGCGAGACCGTCGAGTCTGCTCAGCTGCTGCGCGAGAGGGTCGGCGTCCACCTCGGACCCGTCGTCGTGAACTGCCACGAGAAAGGCGCTGCCGAACTGGAGGTTCCCACGGCCGACGCCGCTCGAGAGGCCGGGGTCACGCTCGACCCAGCAGCTCTCGACGCGTTGGAGGCCGCGCGCGCCTACCGGCTCAGGCGGATCAGGCTGGTCGAGGAGCAGGTCGAACGGCTCGCCCGCGAGCTGCCGCTCCCTCAGCTTCGCCTCCCACGCCTGAACGCCGCGTCCATCGGCCCGGCGGAGCTCGACCAGCTGGCCGCTGCGATGGCGAGCGCCATCGAGACCCTGCCCGCTCCGGAGGATGCCACGTGACCGGGTACGGCTCACCTTCCGAGCCTGCGCAAAGAGCCCCGGAAGCACGGAGCGCTGCCACGCCCGCGGTCCCGGATGCCGCCACGGCCGCGACCCCGACCACCCTCGACGACGTCGTGGAGCGGCGCGCGGTCGTGGTCTGCTGCGGGCCCGGAGGTGTCGGCAAGACGACGGTCTCCGCGAGCTTCGCACTGGAGGCGGCACACCGCGGCCGGCGGGCGTGCGTCGTGACGGTCGACCCTGCACGGCGCCTCGCAGACGCCATGGGGGTCGAATCACTCCCGAACGAGCCCGTCACGGTGGGAGGCGACTGGCCGGGCACGCTCCACGCAGTCATGCTCGACTCCAAGAGCACGTTCGACGAGCTCGTCGAGCGGTACGCACGCACATCCGACCAGGCGGCGGCGATCAAGGCGAACCGCATCTACCAGAACCTGACGGGCGCTCTCTCCGGAACCCAGGAGTACATGGCGATGGAGAAGCTCTACGAGCTCACCAGGTCCGAGGAGTTCGACGTCGTCATCGTCGACACCCCGCCGACGCGCAACGCGCTCGATTTGCTGGACGCACCGAGGAGGCTCACTCAGTTCCTGGAGAATCGGCTGTTCCGAACCCTCATGATGCCCACGCGTATCTCGCTCAAGGCGTTGCACGTCGCGACGCGAGCGCTGTTGAAGACGATCGGTCGGGTTGCAGGCGCCGAGATCGTGGAGGACGCCGTCGCGTTCTTCCAAGCGTTCCAGGGGATGGAGGTCGGCTTCGACGAGCGGGCGCGCGCGGTACGGGCGTTGCTCGCGAACCCGGGCACCGCCTACGTCGTCGTGACCTCCCCTCGGTCCGACGCGCTCGAAGAGGCCGCGTACTTCGTCTCACGCCTCGCAGATCAAGGAGTCCGCCCCGCCGCCCTCGTCGTGAACAGGCTCCATCCCCACTTCGGCCCCCTTGACGCCGCACTGCCTGCCGCACCCGCTGGCAGCACGCTCGCCGTGCTGACGGACAACCTCCGTGAGCTCGACACGCTCGCCGACGTGGAGCAGCGGTCGTTCGTCGGGCTTGCCGCCTCGACTGCTCCCGCCCCGATCGGGTGCGTCCCGCTGCTCGACACCGACGTCCACGACCTGGAAGGGCTCGTCGCCGTCTCCGACGCCCTCTTCGGGAACCGTCGCGCGCCGCATGCAGACGGCATCGAATCGCCTTCGACAAGCGGCGTCCGAGCGGTCGAGTAGTCTCGGGGCGTGGCGCGGACCCTCGTCGCGAGCGACGCCCCGAGCGTGCGCCGTGAGGTCGCGTCCGCCACCGAGGGCCCGGGCGTGGAGGTGGTCGAGGCGGTCTCGGGCGAGGATGTCGTCCGCACGGTGCTCGAGGACCCACCGGACCTGGTGGTCGTGGACATGCAGATGGGCAACATGGGCGGCATGGCCATCTGTCTCGAACTGCGTCTCGAAGAGTCCTACCTCGACGTCCCCCACGTCCCGGTGCTGATGCTGCTCGACCGGAGGCCTGACGTCTTCCTCGCGCGCCGGGCCGGTGCCGAGGGGTGGCTGGTGAAGCCGCTCGACCCCTTGCGGCTGCGACGAGCGACTCGTGCGCTGCTCGACGGAGGCACCTACTTCGACGAGTCGTACCAGCCGGTGCCCGTGCTCGTCGGCTCCTCGAGGCCGCCGTTGCCAGGTGCCGGCGACGCCTGAGCCGAGCCACGTGGCGGGCCAGCGCGCCAAGCGCCCCCCACCAGACGACAAGACGCCGCGACGGCGGTGGCACCGGCTGCCGTGGCCGTGGCGGCACGGCGACAAAGACGCCCGGGCGCGTCATGCGTCCGGCAGGGGCTCCTACGAGCAGTCAGTGGCCGCGGAGCAAGAGCGCGTGATCGTCGAGGCGCTCGCAGACCTGCGGGACATGGACGTGCGCGAGGTGATGACGCCGCGCGCGAACGTGGTGGCGCTCACGATCCCGGTGTCGGCCGAGGACGTCGCGACGGCCGTACGCGAGTCCGGCCACAGTGCTTACCCCGTGGTGAACGGCCGCCTCGACGACGTGGTCGGGGTCCTCTACGTGAACGATCTGTTCCGCTCGCGCCGCTGGCGCGGTGGCCTGTTCGGTCCCACCGGGAACCGCGCGCAAGTCGAGGCACCCGCCGGCCTGCCAGGCGCGCCCCAGCCTGCGCCGCCGAACGGCACGGCGCCGGACACGGCGCACCCGTCCCCGAACGCCGGACCACGACCGTCGGCCGCCAAGACCGCAGAGGGCCGCGAGCCCACGGGGCTCTCTCCCATCGAGATCTCGCGTCGCATCCGGCAGGCCTACGTGATCCCCGAGTCGAGCCCGATCCTCGCAGCGCTCGTCGAGATGCGTCGGCACCGGCGTGGGTTCGCGGTCGTCGTCGACGAGTACGGCGGCGTTTCGGGCGTGCTCACCGTAAAGGACCTTCTCGAGCCGATCGTCGGCGAGCTCCATGACGAGCTCGATGTCGACCAGGGTCCGTCCATCGTGCGCATCGACAAGACCCGATGGCTGGTCGACGGCCAAACCAACGTGGACGAGGTGCGAGAACGTCTGCAGATCGACGTGCCGGAGGGGGAGTACGTCACGCTGGGCGGCTTCATCCTCGACGCGCTCGGCCACATCCCCCTGGAAGGAGAACGCGTGAAGCTGGACGGCTGGGAGCTCACCGTCCACGAGATGGACAAGCGCCGCATCGCCCGCGTCCTGGCGCGCCAGCACGGGGAGGACGAGGCCAGACCTGCCGGCACTCCGAGCACACCTGCAGCGGGCCCGGACGGTGGCACAGGCGCTGAAGCTCGTTCCGAAGCGGCCACACAGGCGGGGCCGTCTCCTCCCCTCGAGCCGTCGGACCAGCCAGCACCAACACCCACACCAGCGCCATCGCCATCGCCATCCCGGGAGGCGTCCCAGGAGCCGTCCCACCAGGCCCGCCCACACGGGGCCACCCCGCAGGTCCTGGAGTAGGCTGGGCGTCTGCCGGGCAGCGCCCGGTGACGGGCTGTGGCGCAGTTTGGTTAGCGCGCTGCGTTCGGGACGCAGAGGTCCCCGGTTCAAATCCGGGCAGCCCGACCACGAAAGCCCAGGTCAGCGGCAGATTCGGGCGAGCCGGGCCTGGCGCTGATCCGATTTCTCCCCCAATGATCCCCCACGAATGGGGGAGAATCCCCCACCGACGGGGGCGGAGAGGCCAGCCGATCCGGCGGTGCCTGCACAGGACGGGCATGACCGAATTGCCCGAACTGTGGAACATCGACCGGCTCGCCGACTACCTCGGGGCGAACAAGGCCTTCGTCTACCGCCTCACGCGCGAGCACCGGATCCGCTTCGTCAAGGTCGGAAAGGAGCTGCGCTTCCGCCCCGAAGACGTCGTGGCCTACCTCGAGGCGGAGTCGGTGCCTGCCGCCTTGTCGGTGGCCGAGCCGACCGGGCCGACCCGCCCGCGCCGAGGACGGCCGCGCAACCGGGACCGGGTGGCCTCGTGAGCCGCCGCAGAGAGCTCCCGCCCGGGGTCCGCCGTCACGTCTGGCCGAGCGGAACGGTGACCTACGAGGCCCGCTGGTACGACGCCGCAGGTAAGCGTCATTCGGAGTCCTACGACACCGCGGCCGCGGCCGAGGCCGCACGCCAGGAGCGTCTGCGGGAGCGCCGTCGGGGCGGCTCGGGAGACCCGACGGGAGGGCGGATCACCCTCGAGGAGTGGTGGAGCAAGTGGATGCCGACGAGGCGGATCACCGACTCGACGCGTGCACGCGAGGACGTCATCTGGCGGCGTCACCTCCAGCCGGCCTTCGG
>JAJYYT010000231.1 GCA_021800645.1 Actinomycetes bacterium | reverse complement strand
GTCTCCGCCCTTCATCGCGATCCCCGTGCGCGGCCCACCGTCGCCGTGGATCACGATCGTCCCGCCTCGCATGCCCGCGCCGGCCGACCAGGCGGTCGATCCGCGTACGACGATCCTGCCCTCGGACATCGCCTCGCCGACGCCCCAGCCGGCGTTGCCGTGGACGACGATGGAGGCTCCGGCGTTGAAGCCGCCGCAGTAGTAACCGACGCTGCCAAGGAAGTGGATCTCAGCGCGCATCGCCTCGAGCCCAATGCCGAGGTTGTGTCGCGCGCGGGGGTTGTCCACGGCAACCTGCTGGCTCCCCTGCGCGAGCTCGCGCAGCGTGCGGTTGAGCCTGTAGGCGTCGAGCCCGTCCGCGTCGACGTGCACGGCGTCGTCGGACAGCCCAGCCCATCGGTTGACGGCGGTCTGGTCGATGCTCAACTTGTGTCCACCTCCATTGCCTGGTCGCTCACCGCGGGAACGTCCCACACGACGGCGGTCCCCTCCCTGACGTACTCGGTGGCGAGCTCCGTGTCGAAGACCCTCCTGAGCGCCTGCTCCTCGGTCGCGAGCGCGGTCGTCCCGTCGATCCGGCTCACGAGGAGGGGCTTGATCGCGAGGCGATCGGTGGCGCAGCCGATCGCCGACTCGGTCGCGAGAAGGTAGGTGAACACCCCGTCCAGCGTGGTGATCGAGCGTAGGAGGGCCTCGTGCAGGGACGAGCCCATCGCGAGCTGCTCCGCGATGTACACCGCGATCAGCTCCGAGTCGTTGTCCGTCAGGAACTGGAGGTTCCGCTCGGACATGAGCCGACGCATCTTGTAGTAGTTCGTCAACTGGCCATTGTGCGTGATCGCGACGTCGAGAAAGGGCCGCGCCCAGAAGGGATGGGAGAGCTCCACGTCGACCGTCGACTCCGTCGCGAGGCGCGAGTGCGCCATGCCGTGCGTGCCGACGAATTCGTCGATACCATGGCGCAGGGCGACCTCGTCGGCGCTGCCGACGTCCTTGATGATCTCGAGCCGCCAGCCCATCGAGTGGACCTGCACCCCCTCGGTCGCCTCGATCGCCTCGAGCAGCGCCGCCGCACTCCTGCCAAGCTCCGCCGTGAGCCGGAAGAAGGTCCCGCCGTCCGGACCTCCCGCCGTTACCTGCGGCTCACCCGTGAGGCGCGCGTCCACCAGCTTCATGCCCTGGATCACCGAAGAGAGCGCCTTGTCTGCGTCGACGTCCCTCAGAACGTGCGCCCGGATGATGACTCGGTCCTCGTGCGGCACCTCACCGTAGAGGGCGAACCCCGTCGAGTCGGGACCGCGATGGAGCATCGCGCCCTCGGTGACATGCAGCAGCTGACCGATGGGCCCCGCGTGCTCGAGGATCAGACCGCACTGTCCGCACACGTCATGCCTCTCTTTCCTCCGGGGGTCGGTACGCCATACGCTCGGCGAGCGCGTCTGCTGCACACCGGATGTGGAGGCGCAGCAGCTCCTCGACCCGTGCGCCGTCGCGCGCGATGAAGGCGTCGACGATCTCCCGGTGCTCGCGCACCATGTCCGACGTCGCGCCGACACTGCGGGCGTAATAGCTGAAGATGAGGAACGCCGAGTGTTGGTCCCATATGTCCTGGAGGTACTGCGCCATGCGGCGGTTGGGGCACCAGCGGATCAGCGTCGTATGGAGGTCGACGTTGCACTGGAAGGCTTCGCTCACGCTCGCCGGGTAGTGGTCCTCGAGCGCGCGTTGGATCGCGCGCACTCGCACCATGCCGGCCTCGTCCACGACCTCGCAGGCGAGCCGTGCGGCCACCGGCTCGAGCACTTCGCGCAGTTGGTAGAGCTCCCCGACGTCATCGATCGTGAGCCCGCGGACGAACATCCCGCGATTCGGGAGCGTGTAGATGAAGCCGTCCCGCTCGAGCCGGAGCAACGCCTCGCGCAACGGGGTCCGGCTCACACCGAGGCTTACCGCGAGCCGCTGCTGCAGGAGCCGGGTGTCCGGCATGATTTCCCCGCTGACGATCGCGGCGCGCAGCCTCTTGTACACCTCGTTGATGAGCCGGTTGTCCCGCCTCTCGACCGGTCTCGGCGCGAGCCTGGATCCCCCGGCTGGCTTTGCGCCGCCCCGCTCAGCCGGCACTCTCGGCATCCGTCCGCGCAAGGCTCAGTTCGGGCAGATCTCTCGACGCTCTAGCCACGGCGCTATGGTTCTCCCGTGCCATGTTCAGCGCGGTCAGCCCCGCGCCGACGGCCACCCAGCCGATGATGTACCAGATCCACTGGTTCTCGGGGGACGGCACCTTGTAGATGCTCCCGAAGATCCCGCCAGTGGCGACCCCGAGCCCGAGGACGACGGCGACCACGAGGGCGGCGGGGTTCGCGTGGTGCCACAGCCCGCGGATCGCCCCCAGCGAGATCGCTGCGTACACGACGACGAGACCGAGCCCGCCGAGCCCCACGACCCACGCGAAGAACGGGAAGAACTGCGGAGCGCCGTTCAAAGGGAACACCCCGTTGTCCAGACGCACGAGGACGACGAAGGCGACGCCGAGGAGGACCTGGAAGACGATCGCGTTCACGGGCGTCCCCCACCGCCTGGAGATCTTCGCGAAGGGTCCGGGGATCCTCCGGTCACGCGCCATGGCGAACAGGCCACGCGTGGAGGAGACCGCCGCGCCGACGCCGACCGCCATGATGTCGCAGATCACCACGATGTTCAGGAAGTCGAGCAGGATCGAGGTGCCGAAGTTCCCCGGTGCGCCGAGCGTGAACAACGGCGCGGGGCTCTTCACCCACTTCGTCATGTTGAGACCGAAGCCGATGTCCTGCGCGTAGGCGGCCAGGACGTAGAACGCGGCGACGACTCCCACCGACCCGAGGATCGCGATCGGGATGGAGCGCTTTGGGTTCGCCGTCTCCTCGCCGAGGTTGGCCGCTGACTCGAACCCGACGAACAGGAGGATCGCGTAGACAATCCCGAAGAAGATGCCCGACCAGCCGTCCGCGGCGGAACTCGGCTCGAACGGTCGCGCCGTGTTGCCCCCGTGGCCGCCCTGCACGATGACCGACAGGAAGAAGCCGAGGACGAGGAGTGCGGAGAGCGACACCAGCACGAGCTGTGCCTTCGTCGAGATCTTGACGCCGAAGTAGAGCAGGCAGAACAGGAGCGCCGCATAGACGAGGTCGATCACCCAGTACGGGATGTTCACGCCGTACGCTGTGCTGAGGAAGCCGGAGGTGATCCCGCCGACGAGCAGCACGATCGCGGCCGAGAGAAGGAGCGTGCAGCCGTAGTACAGCCACCCTGCGACGAACCCCGTCCGCTTGCCGAACCCGTCGGTGACGTAGTCGTACAGCGCGCCTGCCGCGTGGATCTTGCGGGAGTACGCGGCGATGATCCAGCCGAGGCCCCCGACGCCGACGGCGGCGATGACGATCGCGATCGGCGTGGCGATCCCGGCTCCCTTACCGGCAGCACCGGCACCGACCACGAGGGGGATCAGGAGGGCCGAGGAGAAGACCGGGCCCATGAACCCCGCGGATTGGGCGATCGCGTCCACCACGGAGAGGTGCCGCTCGCCCAATTGCTCCCTTCCAGCGCCTTCGTCGGCGCGACCTTCGCTCGCCACGGCTCGGCCCCCCCACTTCGCTCACGCACGCGGGAACGACGTGCGACTGAATGCTGAATGCAAATCACGTTGCGGGAGTACTGTACGGATTCCTCCGGCTCTATGTCAAGGGGTGCGGTCTACGTACACTGCTTTAGTGTGGGATCACACAAGGTCACCCGTGGGTTTCCACGTCCCGCCGCTTTCGCGTGCCGCGCAGGCGCCCGGTGCAGCGGCGCCTGCGGAGGCAGGAGGGGGGCGCGCCGTGGGCTCGCCACGCGGCAGGGCGATGAGATGAAGAGCGGCGGGCAGTCCTCCTCGCGGGCTGCACCGCTCGAGGCCGAGCGGAGGTCCCTGCAGGGCAGCGGGAGCGCTCGGTCGCCCCTCTCACCGTGCTCGGCGAGTACGTCATGCCCCGCGACGCCACGGTGTGAGGTCCACGCTTCTCGACGCCCTCTCACTGTCCGGCGTCGAGAGCAAGGCCGCCCGGCAAGCGCTGGCCCGTGCGGCGAACGCCGGCTGGCTGGTGAGTGAACGCGTCGGCCGGGAAGCGCGCTGGCACCTCACCGAGCAGGGAAGGGCTCTCGTCGCTGACGGCTCGGTGCGCATCAACGCGTTCGACCCCACCCGCGCCGATTGGGGCGGCAAGCGGCTGGTCCTCGTGATCTCCATCCCCGAAGAGCGCCGGACCGATCGCCACGTGCTGCGCACCCCGCTCGCGTGGGCAGGC
>JAJYYT010000230.1 GCA_021800645.1 Actinomycetes bacterium | reverse complement strand
GGTGCGGGGTGAGCCCGACCTCGGTGGCGATCGCCATCGAGCGGTCCTCGTGGAAGGGGTCCGTCACGATGAGGACGCTCGTGTCCCCCAAGCGTCGGAGCGAGTCGGCGGCACGCGCCAACTCTGTCCAGCTGCTCCGGCCGCCCACCTCGATCACGTCCGGTCCCGGAACTCCCCTGGCAGTGAGGTACGTCATGCAGGACTGGGCCTCTGTGGCCACCGGGCCCGGCTTCATGGAACCGGTGCAGACGAAGAGGTGCCCGTGCCTCTCGTGGTAGAGGCGGAGCGCCTCACCGAGGCGCGACCTCAAGTCGGGCGACGGCACCCCGTCGTGCTGCGCGGCGCCCATCACCACGATCGCCTGCGCGTCGACGGGGTCGTACCGGCGCGAGGTCAGCCACACCTGGACGAGCGTGGCGGCGTAGTAGACCACGACGGCCGCGAGGAGCAGCAGGACGAGCTTGACGGCCAAGCGGAGAGGAGCGGTGATCCAGCGGAAGAGGAACATGGAGCGTGATCAGCCTTCGCGGGCTCGCTCGAGCGCAGCGCGCAAGCGCCGCAGCACCTCCTCGCGCCCGAGCACCTCAAGCGATTCGAAGAGCGGCGGCCCGACGGTGCGGCCGGTGATCGCGACCCGGATCGGCGCCTGAGCCCTGGCCAGCTTCCGTCCTGCCTGCTCCCCGAGGGCAAGGGTCGCCTCGCGCAGCGCGCCCGCGGTCCACTCCGCCTGCTCGTACGCACTGATCGCCGCGTCGAGCAGCGCGGCGGCCCCGGGGTCCGAGCCGATCGCCTTGCTCCACGAGGTCTCGTCCACGACAGGGTCCGGAAGGAACACGAAGTCCACGAGGCCGGGTGCCTCGCCGAGGGTCGCGACCCGTTCCTGGACGAGCGGCGCGAGCCGGCGGAAGACGGCCTGGTCGAAGCGCTCCGGAGGCCAGGGAGGCGGTCCGGCCGACTCGGGCACCCACCGGTCTCGGGCGAGCGCTGCGCGCGGGTCCACCCAGGGCTGCACACGCTCGACGAACTCGTCGACGCTCAGCTCCCGGATGTACTCGCCGTTCATGTGGGCGAGCTTCTTCACGTCGAAGAACGCGGGGGAGTGGTTCACGTCCTCGAGCGCGAAGCTCTCGATGAGCACCTGGAGGGGCACCTTCTCCTCTCCGCCAGGCGGGCTCCAGCCGAGCAGGGCGAGGTAGTTCCTGAGCGCCTCCGGCAGGTAACCCTGGTCCCGGTACGACTCGACGGCGACAGGGTCCCGGCGCTTCGAGAGCTTCTTTCGCTGCTCGTTCACGAGGGTCGGCAAGTGCGCCCAGACGGGCAGCTCGCCCACCTCCTCGGCACCTGCTCGCCGCGCGGCCGCGTCGAGCGCGCGCCAGATGAGGATCCCCTTCGGCGCGCTCGGCAGCAGCTCCTCGCCGCGGATGACGTGGGTGATCTTCATGTCTCGGTCGTCGACGATGTTCGCGAGGACGAAGAGCGGCTCGCCGTTCGAGCGAGCGACGACGAAGTCCTCCATGGTCTCGTTGCGGAACGTGACCGTGCCGCGGATGACGTCGTGGACCTGGGTCTCGCCCTCGTCCGGCGTACGGAACCGCAGTGCGTTCCCCTCCCGGGGGAGGCCCCGGTCACGGCAGAAGCCGTCGTAGCCGGGCGTGGCACGTTGCGCAGTGCGTGCGAGCACGGCCTCTCGAGTGCAGTCGCACGCGTAGAGGTCGCCCGCCTCCCACAACGTGGCGATCGCCGCCTCGTAGCGCGCCGTGCGCTGTGACTGTCGGTACGGGCCCTCGTCGGGCGTCAGACCGAGCCAGGTCATCGCGTCGATGATCCCGTCCACCCACTCCTCGCGATTGCGCTCGGTGTCGGTGTCTTCGATGCGCAGGATGAACACGCCGCCGTTGCGCCGAGCAAAGAGCCAGTTGTACAGCGCCGTGCGCCCGCTGCCGACGTGGAAGTACCCCGTCGGCGAAGGCGCGAACCGGACCCTGGGGACCGGCACCGGACCCAGCTCAGCCGTCCTCGACCAGCGTGATGGCGCCGGTCGGGCAGCTCGTCACCGCCTCGCGCAGCCGGTCGCGCAGGGACTCGGGCGGGTGCTCGTCGAGCACGTAGAGGAACCCGTCGTCGCGCACCTCGAAGACCTCGGGCACGATCCCCATGCACACGGCGTTGCTCGAGCACACGTCGAAGTCGACCACGACCTTCACCGCCGTCCTCCCCTTGCCTTCACCGGCACCTTCGGCTCGCGTCCCTATGGCACGGCCGGCGTGCGGACCCCGAGGAGCATACCGGCCGCACCCCTCGCCTCTGTTGCACAATCTCTCCGGGCCCGGAGGCGCCGGACCCCGATGGCTCCACGAGGAGGCGCAATGAAAGGGTTCCGGAACTTCCTCACGCAAGGCAACATCGTCGTGATGGCGGTCGGCCTGGTGGTGGCGCTCGCCTTCAGCGGGCTCATCAAGGCGTTCGCCACAGGGATCATCGACCCGCTCGTGAACCGGGCGCAGGGAGATCACCCGATCGCCCTCGGGGTCCAGATCGGCGCCGCGGGGAGCAGGAGCACCTACGTGAACTTCGGAACGTTGGTGACCGCTGCGGTCTATTTCGTCATCTTCATGGCCGTCATCTACCTCGCCATCGTCATCCCCTACAAGCGGGCCGAGGCGCGCCGGGGGGTGACCGCGTTCGGCGCCGCCGCGCCGGTCAAGACCTGCCCCTACTGCCTCTCGAGCGACATCCCGCTCGGAGCGACGAAGTGCATGTACTGCACGAGCGAGCTTCCCGCGACAGGCGCGCCGGGCCCGGCCAGCTCGGGCGCGCAGGCCAGTGGGGGCAGGTGAGCGGGGGCAGGTGAGCGGGGGCAGGTGCGGGGGATAAGGCCAGTGGGGGCAGGTGCGCGCCGGCCACCGACGGGCTCAGCCCGCCGTCAGGCCTGGGCTTGCTTGACCAGACCGGAGAGGAATTCCCGGTCCGCCAGGATCGGCCGGTCGGCGAGGAAGAGCTTTCCATAGCGCTCGAAGTACATGAACTGCTTCGCGAGGAGGAACGCACCGCGTGTGAAGTCGGACATGAGCCCGCCGGCCTCGTCGGCGAGGCGCCTCATCCGCCGGTTCGTGCGCAGCCGCAACAGCACCGAGCGCAGCGGTCGCTGATGAGCTTGCGCCCCACGGGCCTTCGCGGCCTGGATGAGAGGCGCTTCGAGCATCGCCGCGAGGCTCACTTCGCCGAAGGGACGGGTGAGCGCCGGTTCGACGATCCCTCGGAGAAACGTCGTCAGCTCCTCGTCGGACATGCCGAGACCCACCTGGATCGCCCGCCCGTAGACACGCGTGAGGTGCGCGGTGATGTCGGGCCATGCGGCCTCGTCGCCGAGCACGGCCTCGAGGAGGCGGAGGACGAACCGATGGGTGTCAGGGTCCAGGCGTCCCACGATCCCCCAGTCGATGATGCCGAGACGACCGTCCTCGAGCAGGAGCATGTTGCCCGCGTGCAGGTCACCATGGAACGCACCCCACCGGACGGTCGTGGTGAAGAACGCGCGCACGACCTGCTCGACGAGCGGGGCAGGATCCTGCCCACGATCGGCCGCCGCTGCGAGGTCGTCGATCGCCACACCATGCAGCAGCTCCATCGTGAGCACGCTCTGCCCCGACAGCGCCGGGTACGGCTCGGGCACCACGATGAGGTCGAGCTGGGACTGGGAGAGGAGGGCGCGGAAGTGCGCGAGCGCCCTCGCCTCGTTGCGCAGGTCGAGCTCCTCGCCGAGCTGTTGACGGAGCCCGTCGAGCAGCTGGAGCACCGAGCCCGCGATCTGCTCCCCGGTCTCCTTGGCGACGAGCTCGGCCAGGGGGACCATCAGCTTGAGGTCCGCCGCCACCTCGAGGTCGATCCCGGGGCGCAGCACCTTCACCGCCACCTCGCGCCCGTCGTGGAGGTGCCCTCGGTAGACGACGGCGATCGACGCCCTGCCGATCGGTTGCGGGTCGAGGTCCGCGAACGCCTCGTCCAGGTCCATGCCGAGGTCCGCCTCGATGCACTCGCGCACCGCTTCGAACTCGGCAGGTGGTCCGGTGTCGAGGCACGAACGGAACTCTTCGGCGACCGCTTCGCCGAAGAGCCCGGGCGACGACGCCACCAACTGGCCGAATTTGATGAACGTCCCACCGAGGTCCTCGCACATCTGGCGCAGCGACCTGGCGACGGCGGCCGCGGGCAGGAGGCCCCCGCCGCCCCGTACGTGCACGACCTGGTGGGCGACCAGCCGAGAGAGACGCCGCGCTGCGGACCTGACGATCTGGCCGGCGCGAGCTGCGAGCTGGCGACGGG
>JAJYYT010000229.1 GCA_021800645.1 Actinomycetes bacterium | reverse complement strand
CCGTGAACATGCCTGCCGAGATCGGCGCGACCTCGCTCTCCCTGGCGGCGGCCGCGGGCAAGGCCAGCGAGAGGAGAAGGAGGAAGCCGGACAAGAACCCGAGGAGCCCTGCGAGGACGAACAGCACCGGGGGCGAAGCGAAGAGCAGGCCGGCCGAGGTGCCGACCAGGCCGGCCGAGACGGTCCAAAGGGGCCACCGGTGCCGCACCAGGCGGTCGGCATGCACCACGAGCACCACCGAGGCGGGGAGTTGGCTCACGTTGAGCACCGTCAGCGCGGTGCCTACCTCGCCGCCGTGCCCGCTCGCGTGCAGCACCCCGGGGAGGAAGGCGTTGGCCGCGAAGTACGCAGTTGAGGCACCGCCCTGGATCAGCCCGAGCTTCCACGAAGCGCGTGCACGTAGTCGGGACCACGTCGATGCGCCGGCCGGCTGCGGGTCGGGCGGCGGGTCGCTGCTCGGCGGCTTCGGGTCGAGGGGTGGCGGGTCGAGGGGTGGCGGGTCCCGGCTGATCACGACGACCGCGAAGACGAGAGCGATCGCGACCGGTGCCGACCACAGGGCGAGGCTCCCCTGCCAGCTGCCCGTCGCCTTCAGCACGATCGGCAGGGTGAGCGAGGCGGCGATGGCTTCGCCGATGAGGAGACCGTTGCCGTAGACGGCGGTTGCGGTGCCGACCGTGCCCGGCTTCCAGCGGCGGACGAGCGTGGGCAGAGCGGGCTGGAGGATCGCGATGCCGAGGCCCATCACGAACGTGCAGGCGAAGAGCACGGCGGTCGACGTGCCGACGCCACGCAGCGCTCCGCCGGTTGCCTCCAGAAGGAGGCCCAAGACGACGGCGTGCTTCGTGCCCACGCGGCGGATCACGACAGAACCGATCGCCGCCCCCAGGCCGAAGAGGAGAACGGGCAGGGTCGTGACGGCACCGATCGCCGTCTGGTCCAACCTCAGGTCACGCGTGACGACCGGGAGCAGCGGCGCCAGGGCGAGGACGGTGACCCGCAGACTGAGGCCAAGCAGCCACAGCGCCACCCACCGCTTGGCGTCGCGGCGGCGCCTCACCGCGAGGGAGGAGGGCGTCACGCAGACGCCACATCGGGATGGTCGGGGAGCGTCACGACGCGGGCCGGGGGCCTATGGGATCGTCGTCGAAGCGATGACGTCGCCGAGGGTCAAGCGCTCTCTCGTGTACCTCTTCCGTGTACACCGCAGACGCCCCGCTCCGACTGCCGCCGCCCCCCGCTCCGACTGCCGCCGCCGACTCCCCGCCCCGACCGCCACCTGCCCAAGCTAGTCCGCACGCACCAGCCCACGCCCGAGCCCCGTGCCCGGCGACGCGCGGGCACCCGGCGCCTTTCGAGTGGGCTCAGCAGGCCAAGAGGTCGCAGAAGACGAGCCCGCCGCGCTCGACGACCTCACCGAGGTCCACCTCGAAGGGAGCGGAGAAACCAGGCGAGTCGGTCATGCGGGCTTCGTACATGTCGCCCGGACCAGGGGATCCGGTCATGCCGCCCGATCGTCTTCGGGACGCAGGCGCCACAGCAAGGTGGACGCGACGTAGTCCTTCTCGGGCCCGCGGACTCGCCACTCCTCGGCGACCACCTGGCGCGTACGGACTTGCCAGGTGATGTCGTACCGATCACCTCCGCACAGATGGGTGGCCTCGCACCGGCCGCTCCGCAGGTCGCATCGGGCAAACGGTCGCCCATCGTCGAAGGCGATGACGACCGCGCCGTCCTGCTGCCTCAGGAACCTGAGCCGGCGGTGGGCGGCTCCCCGGTACGTGCCCATGTGCAGCCCCCCCACCTCCCGGTACTCCGCGGTCATGAGGTCGATCTGCGCAGAGCGATCGCAAGGAACGACGGTCGCCGTTCCACTGAACATCCCCGTGAGCGACTGACGGTGGTTCGTGATGGCTCTGTGCACGCGCCACCCGCCGAGGAAGAAGTCGTAGGTGTCGTCGATGCCGTCCAAGTCGTCGATGCCGTCCAAGTCGTCGATGCCGTCGATGGGCACCGTTCAGACCCTGGGGATCATCGCAGGCGCGCGTCCCGACCGGCGCCGACGGCCTTCCACGCTCCGGGGAGCGCGATCGCGGCCAGTGCAGCCTTGATGGCGTCGCCCGCCACGAAGGGGACGAACCCGAGCTCGAGCGCTCGGAGGATCCCGACATGAAGGCTCAGCGCGAGCCACGTGACGCCGCAGAGGTAGATGGCGACCTCACCCAGCACCATCGCAGGAACGCTCTTGCCGATCGACCGATCGGCGCCACGTTGCGCCAGATAACCGCACAGGCCGGCGCACAGCACGAAGCCGACGATGTAGCCGAAGGAAGCGCCCACGTACCCGTGCGCATGGTCGGCGAACCAAGGGATCCCCGCGACTCCTCCGATCCCGTACAGGGCCATGGCGGCCGCCCCCCGCCGCGCTCCGAGGGCCGCCCCCGAGAGCAGGACACCCAGGGTCTGCCCGGTGATCGGCACCGGCGTGAACGACAGGCGGATCGACACCTGGGCCAACACCCCCACGAGGCACGCAGCACCGACGACCAAGAGCGCGTCCCGGACCCGCGCGCCCGGAACGAGATCCACCAGCACGGAGCGCTTGCGGCCTTGCAGCACGACGGCGTCCGACATCGACATTCCTCCTCTGGGCTCCCTGGGCGCACTCGGACAGTGACGGTGAGCGAGCGTCGAGGTGCTGGCCTAGCACAGACGGGCGTTGGTCTCCAGCGGCTCGGCCCGAGAGACCGCGCAACCCGAGGGGCGGCGCTACTCCCGGCGGCGCCGGCCAGCCAGCAGCCAGACGAGACCGGCGAGCACCGCCACGATGACGACAACCTTCACCAGTCCCCAGATGAGGCCTGCGATGGAGCTGAGCACCCAAAAGGCGATCAGGACGCCTACGACGCCGACGGCGACCACAGCCAGCGTGTGCACTGGGCGAAGACGGCCGGACCTGCGTTGCAGGACGTCCTGACGGTCTCCACGGTTGTCCCGTTCTACGTCGCGTGCCATGGCAGCCTCCTCAGCGCCGGCCCGGTGCACCTCGCTCCGGACGACGCTTCGATGTTACGAGGCGCCAGGGCGCAGGAGGGCTCGGGTGCCGGCGGGGGTGCCGGCGGGGGTGGCGCCGGCGGGGGTGCCGGCGGGGAGTGGGCTCGCCTCTACTACGGCCCTATGAGCGTGTGTCCTGCGACGTCTGCTGCGGTGCTGCCGGCGGTGCCGGGTCTTCCTGGCTCGGCCCCCACGGTGCATCACGGCGAGCGGGGACCACGATGCCGCCTGGCCCGACCATCGACGCCGTGCCGACCGCCTCCATGCCGTAGCGACGGCGGATGGCGTCGATCGCGGCCGTCACCGCACGCCAATGCTCCTGGCGGCGCGCCGCGTCCGCCGTGCCGCCAGGGAGCTCGCCGTTCGCCGGCGCATCGAGCTCGAAGCTGAGCTGCCGCCCTGCGGATGCCGACTCGAGACCCGAGACGCTCACGCCGAGCAGCCGTACGCCCGTCGGGAGCTCCATCGCATCGAGGAGCGCGACGGCGACCGCGCCGATCGCGGATCCCGTGTCGAGCCCGACTCCGATGGTGTGGGCCCGCGTGACCAACGAGAAGTCTGCGAGCTTCACCTTGACCGTCACCGTCCGCCCCGCTTGACCGCTCGCACGCAGACGGCCTGCCACCGACTCGGCCATTCGCAGCGCGTGCCGCTGGAGGATCGTGCGGTCAGCGATGTCCTCACGGAACGTCTCTTCGTGCCCGACGGACTTCGTCGGTCGGTCCGGGACGACGGGGTCGGCATCGTCGCCGCGCGCGAGAGCCGCGAGGTGCCTTCCGTGCGCATTCCCGAGGGCGCGGACGAGCACCGCCTCGGGAAGCCCGGCGAGGTCGCCCACCGTACGGACGCCGAGCTCGGTGAGCCGCTTCGCCGTGGCAGCACCGACCCCCCACAGCTGCCCGACCGGCTTCGGGTGCAAGAACGCGACCTCGTCCTCGGGCGCGACGACCACCACCCCTTCTCCGGGCAGCTTCCCTTGCGTCTCGGCTCTGGGCTTCGCCGCACGCGAGGCGAGCTTGGCGATCATCTTCGATCGGCCGGCGCCGACCGAGCAGTCGAGGCCGAGCTCCTCACGTACTCGCAAGCGGATCGCCGAGCCGATCGTTCGAGGAGGGCCGAGCAGGTGCAGCGCGCCGCGGACGTCGAGGAACGCCTCGTCGAGCCCGACCGGCTCCACGAGCGGGGTGAACGACCGAAGCACGCCGCGCAGTTGCGCGCTCACCTCCGCATATCTCCTGTAGTGGCCGTCGACGAACACCGCGTGCGGGCAGAGCTGACGAGCGC
>JAJYYT010000228.1 GCA_021800645.1 Actinomycetes bacterium | reverse complement strand
CCGAAGCCGTGGATGGTGGGCGTGAGCGTGCTCATCCCGTACCCGAGCACGAAGAGGAACACGAAGGGCTGGATGAAGCCCGAGAGGATCCTGGACCGGGTGCGCTCGAAGCGGATGAGCTCGCGCTGCCACACCATGCCGATCGTGCGCAGCTCCTCTCCCAGGCTGGGCGGCTGGTCGACGATTTGCGCCGTTGCGGTGCGAATGGGCAGGACGGTCATGTCGCTCACCTACCTCCTTCGGGCGTGGAAGGCCCGGCCGCGGGCCGACAACGAGCTCTCGGCGGTCTCATCGCGGATCTGGCGGCCCGTGTAGTGGAGGAAGACGTCGTCGAGGGTCGGACGGTGCACATGGACGTTGCGGACCGGCGCCTTCACGACGTCGATGAGCTTCGCCACCTGCGACTCGCCGTCCGCGGTGAAGACGACCACGGCGCCTTCCGCCCGTCGCACCTGCCACCCCGCTTCCCGGAGCCGCTGCTCGGCCATGGCGTCGTCGGCGGTGGTGAGCTCGACGGTGTCCTCGCCGACGCTGCGCCGGAGGGCGTCGGGGGTGTCGAGGGCCACGATCTGACCGTGATCGATGATGGCGACCCGGCCGGCGTGGTCGGCCTCGTCCATGTAGTGCGTGGTGAGGAAGACCGTGACCCCCTCCTCTTCTCGCATCCGGAGGATGTCGTCCCAGATGAGCGCCCGGGTCTGGGGATCGAGCCCGACCGTGGGCTCGTCCAGGAAGAGCACCGCCGGAGTGTGCAGCATCGCCCGGGCGATCTCGAGGCGCCGGGCCATGCCCCCCGAGAAGGTGGAGACGACGTCCCGGCGCCGGTCACCGAGCGCCACCAGCTCGAGCACGCGGCTGATCCGCTCGGCGACGCGCTCAGCGGGAACGTGGTAGAGGACCGCGTGGAAACGGAGGTTCTCCTCGGCGGTCAGGTGGTCGTCGAGGGTCTGCTCCTGGAAGACCAGGCCGATGTGGCGACGCACCGCTTCAGGCTGGCGTGCCACGTCGAAGCCGGCCACGCTCGCCGCACCGCCGCTCGGTCGCAGCAGCGTGCACAGCATGCTGATGGTCGTCGACTTCCCCGCTCCGTTGGGACCGAGGAACGCGAAGATCTCCCCCGCAGCGACGCTGAAGGACACGTCGTGCACCGCCTGGAGGCTCCCGTACCGCTTGGACAGCGCTCGGGTCTCCACCGCCGCGACCCCCCGCTCCGGCGCGAGCCGGGCTCCTGCCCCGGCCCCGACCTCCGTCGCGACGCCGGCCTCAGCTGCGACCCCGACCCCGGCCTCGGCCTCACCGGCCAGTGCGCCGGCAGATCGGTCGGGTGACACACCTTCGAGCTGTGCCACTGCCGGGGCTCCTTCCTTCTCGGTAAGCCTCTGCCCGCGCTCGCGGGAGCACCCTTGTGCGCAATAGGTCGAGATTGCTCGTTGCATCGGTCGCCGGGTAGGGCCGATGGTCACCGAGCCATCGGGCGCCAAGGCGTGGACGCGCCGCCTCGCACGCCGGGTCAGACGCCGCTTCGGACGCCGGCTCGGTCGCCGGGTCGGAGGCAGGATCCGGTCGACGGACCCCGCCGCTCATAAGCGTGGCTTAGAGGCATATCAGCGGGACGGGTCTTCTACCGATCAGCTGTGGCCGGGACACTTGGGGTGAAAGGAGGCGCAAGTGCCCGCCGCTCACGACGTCGAGGAATTGAGCGCCGAACGGTGGCCGGGCGCAGCTCGGCTCGCCGCGGCCTCGTGGACCAGGACGATCGGGGGCTCCTCCTCGCTCGTCCCCGGCCTCGCCGCCGCAGTCGGCATCGCCGCGGCGGCCACCGTGCTGGGAGGGTTCGTCCCGGTCGTGGGCGCGCCGGTCATCGCGATCGTCTGCGGCATCGCCGTCACGATGGTCCGCAAGCCGTCCGCACGATTGAAGCCGGGCATCTCCTTCGCGTCGAAGAAAGTGCTCCAGGGCTCGATCGTCCTCCTCGGGCTCGGCCTCTCCCTCGGCCAGGTCCTCTCCACCGGGACCCGCTCGCTCCCGGTGCTGCTCGGGACGCTCGCCGCCGCCTTCGCCATGACCTGGCTGGCTGGTCGCCTGCTCAAGCTCCCCGCCGACCTGCGGACCCTGATCGGAGTCGGGACTGCCATCTGCGGGGCGTCTGCCATCGCCGCCACCGACGCCGTCATCGATGCCGACCAGGCCGACGTGAGCTACGCCGTCGCGACGATCTTCACCTTCAACGTCGTTGCCGTGCTGCTCTACCCGACGCTCGGCCACGCCTTCGGCTTCTCCGAGCGCACGTTCGGGCTGTGGTCCGGCACCGCGATCAACGATCTCTCCTCGGTGGTCGCCGCCTCCAGCGTCTACGGTCACGCCGCCGCCGCGTACGGCGTCATCGTGAAGCTCACGCGCACCCTCGCGATCATCCCGATCAGCTTCTTCCTCGCCGTGAGGCGCGGCTTGCAGAAGGAGGAAGCCGGCGCCGACAAGGTGAGCGGCAAGCGGATCGAGCTCCGCCGCGTGGTGCCTCTCTTCATCGTCGTGTTCCTCGCTGCGGTCGCGGCCAACACCGTCGGCCTCGTCCCCTCCGCACTGCATCATCCCCTCTCGGACCTCTCCACGTGGATGATCACGGTCGCGCTCGCGGCCATCGGCCTTTCGACCGACATGGGGCACATCCGTCGTGCGGGCCTGCGCCCCCTCGCCCTTGGCGCGATCCTCTGGCTCACCGTGGGCGTCGCGAGCCTTGGCCTCCAAGCCCTCACGGGCACCCTCTGAGATCGCGCACGATCAGCGGACGGGCCGACGGCGCCGCGCCCTATCGTCGGCGCATGCCGCTGCCGGAGCCCCATCCGGACCTCTCGTCACTCGATCTGCTCGTGAGCGTGGGCGAGCTCGGGTCCATCAGCGCGGCGGCCGCCGCGCACGGGATGTCCCAGCCCGCGGCGAGCATGCGGCTCCGAGCCCTCGAGCGGCTGCTGCGCATTCCCCTGCTCGACCGGTCGACCCGAGGCGCCCGGCTGACGCCCGGTGGGATGGCGACGGTCGAGTGGGCGACCGCCGTCCTCGGCGACGTGCGCACCCTCCTCGCCGGCACCTCCGCGCTGCGCGCGGGCCAGGACTCGCAGCTGCGGCTCGCTGCGAGCCTCACGGTCGCCGAGTACCTCGTGCCGCGCTGGCTCCATCTCTTCGCGGCCGAGTACCCCGACACCGCGGTCTCCCTCACGATGGGGAACACCCGGCACGTCGCCGACCTCGTCGCCGGAGGCGACGTCGACCTCGGCTTCATCGAAGGACGCCGACCCTCGCCCCCGCTGCGGTCGAAGGAGCTGCTCGCAGACGAGCTGGTCGTCGTCGTCGCCCCGGGCCACCCGTGGAGCCGCCGGCGGCGGCCGATCACCGCTCGGCAGCTCGCCAGCACCCCGTTGGTCCTCCGCGAGCCCGGGTCAGGGACCCGCGCCGTGCTCACCGATGCCCTCCAGGCGTCAGGTCTCGGGGTCACCATTGCGATGGAGCTCGGCTCGACCACGGCGATCAAGGCGGCTGCGATGAGCGGCGGAGGACCGGCCGTCGTCTCCGCCCTCGCGGTCCGGGCCGAGCTCCGCTCCGGTGACCTCGTCGCCGTGGAGTGCGAGGACGCGCGGCTCCACCGGGCGATCCGTGCGATCTGGGCACAGGGCCGTCCGCCCGCAGGCGCGGCTGCCCGCCTGCTCACCATCTCCTCCCGTTCCGAGGAGGGCACGCCCGGGAGCCACTGACGGCTGCGCCGGCGGTGAGGCCGCGACGACGCGCCCCCAAGAGCGCACGAGCGACCTGTGCCGCCTGCGCCAGGCGCTAGCCTCTCCGCCGTGCGGTACTGATCCCTCCCGAGCGCCCGTCCAGTTCCGGCTCCAGGAGAACACGTGCCCGCATCACCCGGTTCGAACCAGCTCACCACCCTCGCCGCCCGAGGCGTCACCCTCCATCGGGGGCTCGCCCCGGTGCTCGTCGGCGTCGACGTGACCGTGGGGCCCGCGGACCGCATCGGAGTGGTGGGGCCGAACGGCGTCGGCAAGACGACGCTCCTCAAGATCCTGGCCAACGAGCTGCGCCCGCACTCGGGCAGCGTGCGGGCCACGCCGGCGACCGCAACGGTCGGCTACCTGTCGCAGGAGCCGGAGACCCGCGCCGGGGAGTCGTTGGCCGCCCACCTCGCGCGGAGGGCCGGGGTCGCAGAGGCCGAGCGGGAACTCGCAGAAGCAGGCGCCGCCCTCGCGCAGGGCTCGCCGGCTGCCGACGTGCGCTACGAGGTCGCCCTCGAGCGCTACCTAGCGCTGGGCGTCGCCGACTTCGAGGCTCGGCGCGGCGCGGTCCTCGCCGACCTGGGGC
>JAJYYT010000227.1 GCA_021800645.1 Actinomycetes bacterium | reverse complement strand
GCGGACGGTGCTGCTGAAGGACCCGTTCCGCTCGCACGACGACCGCGTCGAGCGCCTGATCGCCTCGCTGTGATGCACCGCTGGCCCGAGGGCTGAGTACCGACTTGAGGGCCGACCCGAGGGCCGAGGGCCGAGGGCCGAGGGCCTCGAACCCCCACCTGCGCGGCGGCCGGAGCGGTGTGCTCCCCCTCCACCGGAGGCACCTTGTAGCCTCGGGAGCCCGTGAGCACCGAACCCCCCGCTTCTGGACGTCCCAGCGCCGGCCCGTCGGCCGGGAGCGCCGTCGAGCCGAGCCCGGGTGAGGTCATCGCCCGCCCGGGTGACGGCAGAACGTCGCCGGGTGACGGCAGTACGTCGCCGGTTGACGGCAGCAGGCCCTCGGGCGACGGCAGTGCTCCCTCGGGCGGCGGCCCCGGGGGCGCAGAGGACGGGGAGGGCCGGACGCCGCACCCTCGCCGCAGCGCACGCCGCTGGATCGTCGAATGGGTCGTCATCATCCTCGTGGCGGTGGGGGTCGCCTTCGGGGTGCGCACCTACGTCGCGCAGACCTACTACGTGCCGTCGACATCCATGTGGCCCACGCTCAAAGCCGGGGACCGGATCGTCGTGAACAAGCTGTACGGGACGATCCACGCGGGGGACATCATCGTGTTCCGGCGCCCGCCCGCCGAGAACTGCGGCGGCCCACCGGTCCCGGACCTCGTGAAGCGTGTGGTCGGCCTGCCCGGCCAGACGGTCTCGGCGCACGGGGGTCAGGTGTACATCACAGGCAAGCTGCTGAAAGAGCCGTGGCTGCCCAAGGACTCGCGCACCTACACGACCATGACGGGCTCGTACCACGTGCCCAAAGGGGACTACTTCGTGATGGGGGACAACCGCGTCAACTCCTGCGACAGCAGGATGTGGGGCCCGGTCAAGTCGTCCTACATCGTGGGCAAGGTCTTCCTCATCCTCTGGCCGCCCTCCCAGTTCCGGTTCTTCTGATGTTGATCTGAGTCGGAGCATCCTCCGGGACCGGGCCCCGCGCCCTGGGCCGGCAGACGGACGCCCCGGAGCAGGGGGAGGGGCGCCCTGGGCTGGGGCCGGGCCACGCGCCCCGGGGCAGGGGGAGGGCGCTTGGGGGCTCCTGTAGAATCGAACCCGCGTGCTGGACCTCAGCCCGACAAAGCTCCTCGTCATCTTCGTCGTCGTGGTGGTCCTCCTCGGGCCGAAGAGGCTGCCCGAGGTCGCCCGCCAGCTCGGCGCGGGGTGGCGCAAGCTCCGGGAGCTTCACATGCAGGTCGACCGGGAGCTCCGCCAGAGCCTCCCGGACCTTCCGAGCAGCCAGGACATCGTGCGGTTCGCCCGCTCCCCCGTGTCGCTCCTCAACGCGCTCGCCGACCGCCACGAGGACCAGCAGCAGATCACACGTGACGACGCGGGGACCGCACCGCCGGCGAACGGGGCAGCGGGCACTGGGGAGTCGGCGAACGGGGCATCGGCGAACGGGGCGTTCACGCCGCCTCGGGCCCCCGCGCCCGGCCTGCGACCCGCAGTCGGGGTCCCCACGATCTCCGGGCTCGACACCGACGACCCGAACCTGAACTAGCCGTGACCATGCCCCTCTCAGAGCGCATGTCGGCGCTTCGGCGCATGCGCGGGCGTCCCGACTCGATGACCCTCGGCGAGCACCTGGGGGAGCTTCGCCGCCGGCTCCTCGTGGCCGTGGTCGCCTTCGTCGTCCTCGCGTGCGTCTCGGTGTTCTTCTACAACTGGGAGTTCGCCGTGCTTCGTCACCCGTACTGCGAGATCCATCAAGGGGGCGCCTGCAACTTCTACGTCACCGCACCGCTGGACGCGCTCGGGCTGCGGGTGAAGCTCGCCGCGTTCGGCGGGCTCGTCCTCTCGTCGCCGGTCGTCTTGTGGGAGCTCTGGCGCTTCATCACGCCGGGGCTCCGCCCCACCGAGAAGCGGTACGCGATCCCGTTCGTCATCTCCTCGGTGGTGCTCTTCTTGTTCGGGTGCGCGGTCGTCTACGTTGTGCTCCCGCACACGCTCGGCTGGCTGATCGCCGTGGGCGGACCGCGCATCCACGCACTCTTGAACCCCAACGCGTACCTCACGCTCGTCCTGCTCTTGATGGTGCTGTTCGGGCTCACGTTCGAGTTCCCGGTCGTTCTCGTCGCCCTGGAACTTGCACACGTGGTGACGCCCGCCACCCTGCTGCGCCACTGGCGCTGGGCCGTGATCGGGATCACCGTCTGCGCGGCAGTCTTCACGCCGAGCTCGGACCCCTTCTCGATGATCGCGCTGGCGGCGCCGCTCGTGGTCTTCTACTTCGCGTCCATCGGCGTCGGCAAGCTGCTGCGACTTTGACCACGTCGCCGGAGCAGCCGGCACGCACGGACAGCGCGGCCCGGCGCGGGCAGCGAGCGAACGGCTGGCGCCGGGAGCGCTTCGTGCGCAAGCTCGACTTCGAGCCGGACCCGTTCCAGATCGAGGCGTTCGACGCGCTCGACGACGGCCGCTCGGTGCTCGTCTCAGCGCCGACGGGATCGGGCAAGACCCTCGTCGCCGCCTACGCGGTCGACCGGGCGGTCGCGGCGGGGGGGAAGGCCTTCTACACGACGCCCCTCAAGGCGCTCTCCAACCAGAAGTTCGGCGAGCTCTGCGCCGCGCACGGACCCGAGCGCGTGGGCCTCCTCACCGGCGACATCGCGTTGCGCCCGGATGCCCCGGTCGTCGTGATGACCACCGAGGTGCTCCGCAACATGCTCCTGGCTCGTTCCGACCTGCTCGCGGGGCTGCGAACGGTCGTGCTCGACGAGGTGCACTACCTCCAGGACCCCTACCGCGGCGGCGTGTGGGAGGAGGTGCTCGTGCTGTCGCCCCCGAGCGTGACGTTCGTCTGCCTGTCCGCGACCGTGTCCAACGCGTACGAGCTGGGGGAGTGGCTCACCTCCGTGCGGGGGCCGACGACCGTCGTCGTCGAGCGCCGACGTCCCGTCGTGCTCCGCCACCACCTGGCGGTCCACCGGCGCCCAACCGAGGGCGGCGGTCCACCGGAGACCGACCTGCTCCCGCTGCTCAGCGACGGGCGGCCTGGGGGCGAAGCGCTCCGGCTGGACCACGCGGCGCGACGGCTTGCCCAGTTCGACCCGGTGCCGCGCTGGCGCGGCGGCGACCGGCGCGGGCCGCGCCTGCCCTTCCGCGCACCGCGGCGAACCGAGCTCGTCGAGGCGCTCGAGGAACGCGACCTGCTGCCGGCGATCGTGTTCATCTTCAGCCGTGCCGCGTGCGACGACGCGGTCGGCCAGTGCCTGCGCGAGGGCATGCGCCTCACCGACCACCGCGAGCGTGCCCAGATCCGCGGCATCGCGGAGGCCCACGTCGAGGACCTGAGCGACGACGCCCTCGACGTCCTGGGCTATCCGCTGTGGCTCGAGGGGCTCACGTCGGGGATCGCGTCCCATCACGCGGGGCTCGTGCCGGCGTTTCGAGAGACCGTCGAAGAGTGCTTCGCCGCCGGCCTGCTCAAAGTGGTGTTCGCGACCGAGACCCTGTCGCTCGGCATCAACATGCCGGCCCGCACCGTCGCCATCGAGCGCTTCGACAAGTACGGCAGCGCGGGACGGGCGACGCTCACCTCCGGGGAGTACGCGCAGCTCACCGGACGCGCAGGGCGGCGAGGCCTCGACGAGGTCGGCCACGCCGTGGTGCTGTGGGCGCTCGACACCCCGGTCGCCGAGATGGCCAGGATCGCGCTCGCGCCACCGCCCGACCTCCGCTCGGCATTCCGCCCTACCTACAACCTCGCGGTCAACCTCGTTGGGCGCTTCGACCGGCAGACGGCGATCGCCGTCCTGCGGCGCTCCTTCGCGCAGTGGCAGGCAGACGCCGCGCCAGCGTCGGCCATGGCGTTCGACACGTCGCGCGAAGGCGCGGCGGGAGATCTGCGCCGCAGGGGGCGGGGCGGTGGGGATGGGCGTGGAGGTCGCGGTGCGGGTGGCGGTGGGGATGGGCGTGGGGGCCGCGGTGCGGGTGGCGCTCGCAGTGCGGGTGAGGGCGGTGCCAAGGCGCACAGCGCGCGGCACGGCGGCCGGCGCGACGTGCTCGTGGACCATCTCGGCCGGAGCTTGGCCGTGCTCGAGGAGCTCGGCTACGTCGACCAGTGGTCGCTCACCCCCCGCGGCTCGCGCCTTGCCCGCGTCTACCACGAGTGCGATCTCCTCGTGGCCGAGGCCATCGCCGAAGAGGTCCTGCGTGACGCAGAGCCGGCGGTCCTCGCGGGGGTCCTGTCGTCGCTCGTCTTCGAGCGTCGCCGGGCGCGACGACCTTCCGGCGGGCCGCCGCACGGGCGGGGCAGGGCGGCCCGGGACGCGCCGCG
>JAJYYT010000226.1 GCA_021800645.1 Actinomycetes bacterium | reverse complement strand
CAGGTCCCTCGCCACCCCGGTCACGCACAACGCGTCGGGGCGATTGGCCTCCACTGCGACGTCGAAGACGACGTCGGGCTCGAGCCCGAGGGCAGTGAGCAGCGGGGTGCCCGGGCGGGGACGCTCGTCGGCGCCGTCTGCTCCGAGCACCAGGATCCCCTGGTGGTCCTCGCCGAGGGCGAGCTCGCGGCTCGAGCACAGCATGCCATTGGACTCCACGCCCCGCAGCTTGCGCCGACCGATGGCGAACCCTCCCGGCAGCACACTGCCCACCGGAGCTAGGGGGACCCGGTCGCCGACCGCGAAGTTCCACGCCCCACAGACGACGTCCACCGGCCCGTGACCGTCGTCGACCACCACTCGTCGAATGCGGTCGGCCCCCTCGATCGGTGCGATCTCTCTCACTTCGGCGACGACGACGTCGCCGAGGCCTTCACCGATCCGTTCGATCCCCTCGACGACGAGCCCGAGGTCGTCGAGCGTCTCCGACAGCCGGTCGACGTCGTCGCCGACGGGCGCGTACTCCCTCAGCCACGACAGCGGTACTCGCACGCCCGTCCTCTCTCTCCGTCTCGTCCCGTCCGTGGCTCAGAACTGCCGCAAGAAGCGGACGTCGTTCTCTACCAGGGCGCGCATGTCGGCAATCTGGTGACGCATCTGCGCACACCGGTCGATCCCGAAGCCGAAGGCAAAGCCTGTCCACTGCTCGCCGTCGATGCCCACCGCCTCGAAGACGGCCGGGTCGACCATGCCGCACCCGCCCAGCTCGATCCACCCGGTCCCCGAGCACGTCCGGCACCCGCTGCCTCGGCAGATGGTGCAGGTGACCTCGAACTCGGCCGACGGCTCCGTGAACGGGAAGTACGCCGGACGTAGGCGCGAGTGGATGTCCGCTCCGAAGTAGGCCGTCGTGAACGTCTCGATCGTGCCAGCCAGGTCGGCGAAGGTGATCCCCTCGTCGACCACGAGCCCTTCGACCTGGTGGAAGACGGGAAGATGCCGGGCGTCGGGCGTGTCCCGCCGATAGCACCGTCCTGGCATGACGGCGTGGATGGGAACCATGCCCGCCGCCACCGCCGCTTCCATCAGCCGGACCTGAACCGGGGACGTATGGGTGCGCAGCAGGACGGTCTCCGGCTCTCCGACGGCGAGGTAGAAGGTGTCCCACATGCCCCGCGCCGGGTGGGCGGGAGGGATGTTGAGCGCGCCGAAGTTGTACCAGTCGGTCTCGACCTCGGGGCCCTCGACAACTTCGAACCCCATGCCGACGAAGGTGTCCTCGAGCGCGTCGCGGGTCGTCGTCACCAGGTGGAGCGAGCCTCGCGAGAGCGGCGTGCAGGTCCGGTCGGGGAGCTCCTCGCCCAGGTCGAGACGCTCGGCCAGCAGGGCAGCCTCGAGCTCGGCGGCCTCCAGCGCCCGTCTGCGTTCGTCGGCGAGGGCTTCGAGCGTCTGTTTCGCCTCCTCGAGCCTCCGACCGAGCACGCGCCGTTGGTCGGCGTCGAGGCCGCCAAGGGAGCGGTGGGCAGCGACGAGCGGCGATCGCTTCCCGAGGGTTGCCGTCACCACCCGGCGCACCTCGTCGGCCGTCGCAGCCGCAGTGAGCGCGGCCGACCCTTCGGCGACGAGCGCGTCGACGTCGATCGGGGTGGTCACCGTCGCCGCATCCGCGCCGTGACGCGCCTGGAGTCCCGAGCCATGGCCCGCATCGTAGAACGGACGGCGCTGGTCCTCGTCACGCCGGGTCGGCCCCGTCCCTCAGGTCGCCCGTCCCTCAGGTCGCCCGTCTGCCCGGGAGCGCTGACGGCGAGCTTCGAAGCACAGCACCGCTGCAGCCGCCGCCACGTTCAGGGACTCTGCACCCGAGGCCATCGGGATGGTTGCGCGCTCGTGCACTCTGGCTACGTGGTCCTCGTCGAGGCCGGCCGCCTCGTTGCCCAGCACGAGGGCCACCCGACCACTCCAGTCGAGCCGGTCGTAGGGCACCCCTCCGGAGACGGTCGTCGCCACCAGCCGGTACCCCCACCCGGCTAGCGCGTCCAGCGCGTCGAGGCTGGCGGGCGCCGTCGCCACCGGCAGGTGGAAGAGCGAACCGGCCGAGGAGCGGACCACTTTCGGGTTCGTCACGTCCACCGTGCCCGGCGTGCACACGACGGCGGACGCCCCCGACGCGTGGGCGGTCCGCACGATGGTCCCGAGGTTGCCGGGATCGCGGACGGCGACGCAGACCACCACCAGAGCCCGACCGTCGCCTGCGGCCCAGCCAGGCCGGGCCGCTTCGGCAAGGACCTCGGGCCGGAACCCGACCACAGCGAGGACCGGCTGGGGCGACACGGTGTCGGCGACCCGCTCGAGGACGCCAGGGGCCAGGTCGAACACCCGGGCACCACGCTCGAATGCCACCGCCACGACCGAGGCGATCGACGCCGACGCCCGGGCACCCGTCCCCAGGTACACCGACTCGACGGGGGCACCGGCGTCGAGCGCGGAGGCCAGGACGTCGACGCCCTCGACGACCAGGCTCCCCTCCTGCGCACGGAGACGCCCTTTGAGGAGCAGGCGCCGGAGCCGGCGTACCCGCAGGTGCGAGAAGGCGAGCCCGCCGCCCGCCAGATGCGGCAGCTCCGTCAGGAAGCGACCTCGTCGGGCGTGTCGGCTGCTGCCTCGTCGTGCGCCTGGCGAGCCAGCACTACCAACGACCCGAAGGCCGCCGGGTCGTTGACGGCCAGGTCGGCGAGGACCTTGCGGTCGACGGAGACGCCAGCCCGGTGCAGGCCGGCGATGAAGCGGCTGTAGCTGAGGCCGTGCTGACGGGACGCCGCGTTGATCCGCTGGATCCACAGTTGCCGAAAGTCTCCCTTGCGGGCCCGGCGGTCGCGGTACGCGTACTGCAGCGAGTGCATGACCTGCTCGTTGGCTGCACGGAACGACCGGCTCTTGTTGCCGTAGTAGCCCTGTGCCTGCTCGAGGATGGCGCGATGGTGCTTCCGGGCGTGGACGCCGCGCTTGACTCGGGCCATGGGTGCTCCTTCGTGGGTTCGTCGGTGAACGGTGTTGGGGTGCCGCCGGCTCACGCCTGGCGGCATCGGTGGCCGCGGCCCACGTCGACGCGTTTGGCCACGTCGGCGTGCCGCGGGCGGCGCTAGCGGCCGAGCATCCTCCGCACCTGGCGGACGTCACCCGGCGCGAAGTCCGACTCGCGACCGAGCCGGCGCGTGCGCACGCTCGACTTCTTCTCCAACAGGTGTGACCGGAACGCCTTGCGCCGGCGCAGCCGTCCGGACCCGGTGATCTTGATCCGCTTGGCTGCGCCCCGGTCGGTCTTCATCTTCGGCATCGTCGCTATCCCTCTGCTCCCGTGGTCGGCTCACCGTCGGCGGCGTGCCCGGCACCCTGGCCGCCCGCCACCCCGGCGTCGTCCCCCGCCTGGCTGTCGTGGGCGCTCTTCGACGCCGCCGACTGCTTTGCTCGCTTGTCCGGCGCCAGCACCATCACCATGTTCCGACCGTCGAGCCGGGGCTCCGACTCGGACTTCCCCAGGCCGTCCACCTCCTCGGCGATCCGGTCGAGGATCTTCTTGCCGAGCTCGGGGTGGAAGACCTCACGCCCACGGAACATGATCGTGACCTTGACCTTGTGCCCCTCTTCGAGGAACTTGGCCACTTGACGGGTCTTGGTGTCGAAGTCGCCAGGGCCGATCTTGGGCCGGTACTTCATCTCCTTGATCCCGACGTGGACGGTCTTGCGCTTGGACTCCTTGGCCCGCTGCGCCGCGTCGAACTTGAACTTGCCGTAGTCCATGATGCGGCACACCGGGGGCGTCGCCAGCGGCGCCACTTCGACCAGATCGAGGTCGAGCTGGCGTGCCAGCGCGAGCGCCTCGGGGAGCGGCTTGATCCCCAGTTGCTCGCCCTCGTGGACGACCCGCACCTCGCGTGCGCGGATCCGGTCGTTGATGCGCGGTTCGTTGGTGGTGGCAGTTGCTGCTATTCGACTCGCTCCCTCTCCGTGCCACGGGAACCCGTGGACGACCGGCGGGGAGCGGAGCTGCCGTGGACCGGGCGCCGCGCCTGCGCCGCCCATCCGACGACCCGGCGTACGCTGGGCCCGTAGACGGCCCCGTAGCCGGGTGGAGGTCGTCCGTCGGACGTCCCCGCTTCCCGTTGTACTCAGTGCTTTAGGCTACCAGTCGTGAGCACACTGTGGACGCCCGACGGAGAACGACCCGTCCGCCGGCACCGAGACGAGCCGGACCGAGCCGGCACCGCCCCCGGCGGACCGGCAACCCCTGCCGACGACGACCGTGCCGTCGACCCCGCTGCGCTGGCCGAACAGGTCGAGGCCATGCGAGCCGAGCTCGCTCGCCCGCC
>JAJYYT010000225.1 GCA_021800645.1 Actinomycetes bacterium | reverse complement strand
CGGGCCGGATGCGTGCCGTCGCCTATCCCCAGGGCAAGGTGTTCGAGGCCGCGGTCCAGTTCGCCCGCACCCAGGGGACGATCCCGGCCCCCGAGACGAGCCACGCGATCCGGGCGACCATCGACGAAGCTCTGCGGGCGAAGGAGGAGGGGGTGGAGCGGGTGATCCTCTTCAACTACTCCGGGCACGGGTTGCTCGATCTCGGCGCCTACGACAACTACCTCCACGGCAAGATGGTCGAGTGAGCGCTCCCTGCGAAGGCCTCACACGGCAGCGACGACCCGACGAGCGCCGCTCGTACGCGAGAAGGGGCAGCTGATGATAGAGCCGTACCAGGCGGTGGGCCTGATCCAGACCGTGCGCGGGATCCGCCGCCGGGACGAGATCGCTCGGAACCTCGAGCACATCTCGGACATGATCAAGGCCGCGTCGTGGTTGTCGAGCATGGACCTGCCGGTGAGGCTCATCTGCATCCCCGAGGGGGGACTGCAGGGGTTCACCGACGAGGTGTTCGATCTGGACCACGAAGAGTACGCGCGGGAGTGCGCGATCGACATCCCGGGGCCGGAGACGGATGAGCTCGGGAAGCTGGCGCACAAGTGGAACGCGTTCGTCGTCGCGCAGGCAAAGGCGCGGCATCCGGAGTTCCCCGGGCGGTACTTCAACGTCGGGTTCGTGATCGAGCCCGAGGACGGGACGGTGATCCTGAAGCACCACAAGCTCGTGCCGCTCTTCCCCGTGGAGCACTCCCTCACGCCGCACAACGTGTGGGATCGCTGGATCGAGCTGTACGGGAGCGGTCTGGACGCCTTCTACCCGGTGGCGGACACCGCGATCGGCAGGATCGGGATCATGATGGCGAACGAGGCGTCGTACCCCGAGATCGCGCGCGGCCTCGCCATGAACGGCTGCGAGATCGCCTACCGCGGACCGTACCCCGCCCCTGGCGTCATGAGCGGCATGTTCGCGGTGCAGAACCGTGCCCGAGCGCTCGACAACAACATGTACGTGATCGGGATGAACCTCGGCACGTACTACCTGCACGCGGACTCCGAGACGCCGATCGACACGTTCGCAGGCGGCTCGCAGATCGTCGACTACCGCGGCCAGATCGTCACGGAGGTCCCGCACGGCGGCGGCTCGTCGTGGATCGCCGGCACGATCGCCATCGAGGCGCTCCGCCAGTTCCGGCAGACGGTGCAGTGGGACAACTGGATGAAAGACCTGCTCTCCGAGCAGTACCGGCTCATCTACGACCAGCCCGTGTACCCGAAGAACCTGTACCTCGAGCGCAGGCCGTACAGCCACGCCGAGTACCGCGAGCACGTGACGCGAAGGCAGGTCGAGCTGCTGCAAGAGCGCGGGATCTGGGCCCGGCCGGCCACCGCGAACGGAGACGGACCAGGCGGAGACGGACGAGGCGGAGACGGACGAGGCGGAGACGGACGAGACAGAGCCCCTGGTCCCGGCAAGCCGAGCCGGCCGAAGCGAGCCCGAGCCAAATAGGGCGCCGAAGCGAACCCGAGCCAAATAGGGCTCAGGCGCCCGCCGAGCTCCAGGTCAGCTTCGCAGCGCTCTTCGAAGACGCGGCGCTCTTCGAAGAGCCGGTCCCAGGCCGAGGGCCCGGCGCTTCTCGGCGCGTCCCGGCGGGCTCGGGCGCCGGCGGCGGAGCGCCGGCAGGGCGCGTCTCGTCCGCCTCGCTGCGGTTCGCAGCCCAGACGGCCTGGACCAGCTCGGCGCGCGAGCTCACGTTCATCTTGGAGAAGATGCGCTTCAGGTGCTGCTTCACCGTGTTCTCGCTCACGTAGGAGAGCGCTGCGATCTGGCGATTGGTGAGCCCCTTGCTCACCATGTCGGCGATCTGGCGCTCGCGCGAGGACAGCGGCAGCGGGTAGTCGGGGAGTCCCCCTCCGTCGTCGGGACGGTGGGAGAGGAACGCGACGACGGCGTCTGCACGAGCACGCAGGCGCACCGCCTTCACCGAGAGCAGACCGTGCGTCGGCAGGCGCGTGCCGCCACGACGGTCGGGGCCCCGTCCTTCGCCGTGCTCGCACTCCGTGGTGGGCTCGCAGACGGTGACCACACGGCGGTTCGCTCCGCGCAGCTCTTCGAGCGCGTGGACGAGGACCGGCTCGCCCCTCTCGAGGTAGGTCGCCGGGCAGTCGGGCAGCAGGCGTCCGGCCATCCGGTTCGAGTAGATGAGCTGCCCGTCGATCGTCGTGACCACGATGGGCTGGTCCGCAGCGTCGAGCGCGTCGGCGAGCACGAGCGCCTCGTCGGAGATCTGCTGGAAGCGGCGTGCACGGGTGAGCGCCGCAGCGACGTGATCGGCGATGACCGACATCGTGCGGACGTCGTCGCACGAAAAGGGAGACGCGTCGGCCGGCCGCGCGATGTTGAGCGTGGCGGCGACGTCTCCGTCGACGAGCACGGACGCTTCGAGCGAGTGGGCGAAGCCTGCCTCCTGCAGCACCCCGTACACCGCAGAGCGCTTCCAGGGGCGGCTGGCGGGGAGCCGGCTCGACGTGGCGACCCCACCTCCGCTGAGCGCTACGTCCAGGACAGGGTCGTCCTCGCGCCCCTCCTCCTCGTAGTGCGCGAGGAACCTGTCGGGGACCGTGGCGACGACGCTCGTCGGCAGCAGGTCCGACGGGTCGAGAACGTAGAAGCCGTACCCACCGCCCGCGACCGTGCTGCCGATCGCAGAGAGGAAGGCGGTCTGCACGTCATGGAGGGTCATCGCGCGCTGCAGCGATGCGATCAGTGCCATCACGCCATGAAGCTGCGGCGGTGGCAACGTCGCCTCGGGCGTGCTCGTGCCCCCAGTCTACCGGGACCGGCGACGTCGGCAATAAGAGCATGATATTTGTATGAGGAAGCGACGCGTGACGTTGACCCTCGACGAGGACATCGTGCAGATGCTGGAGTCGTCCGGCGGACGCAGCCTCTCTGCGACCGCGAACGACGCGCTCCGCCGGGCGGTCGCGGTCGAGGCCCATCGCGCCGCGCTCGAGCGTTGGCTCGACGAGCTCGACGCCACCTATGGCTCGGCGACCCCCGACGAGCGCGCGGCGATCGAGCAGCTCGTCGACGAGCTGGCCGGTCCGCAGGCCGGCTCCGACGTGCCGTGACGATCTCCGTCGTGCTCGACGCCGCCGCGTTCGACGTCATCGACGGTCCCGAGGGAGCCGCGCTCCGGCACCTGCTGCGCCGCGTCCTCAAGCGTGGCGGAGACGTGCGCTGCGCGGCGGTCACCTTGGCCGAGATCTGCCGGGGGCCGGCCCGGACCCGGCGCGTCGAGGTGGCCGTGTCGCGCGACCGGGGCGGGCAGCGCGTCATGGTCGTCCCGACCGACCTTTGCCTCGCGAAGCTCGTGGGCAGCGTGCTGCACAGCGCGCGTCGGACGAGCGACGCCATCGCAGACGCACACGCCGTCGCGGTGTGCGCCGCTGTGGACGTCGCGCTCGTCGTCACGTCCGACCCTGGTGACATCGCTGAGATGGCCTCGGCCGTCCCCGGCACGCGGATCGTCACGCGCCGGCCGGACGCCCTCTCCCTACGGCCCTGACGGCCGACCTCACCAGCCCGAACGGCTCCCCGACCCGCTCCTCCTCGAGGCCGTCGATCCCTTCACGATCGACGACGCGGACGACGCCAATGCGCCCTTCACCGGCCGCCCGCTGCGCGCCAGGAGGTACCAGGTGCCGCCGAAGCTCTTGATGCCCTCCCCGTTCACCTGCCCGGGACCGTCGTCGGCGGCGTAGCGGTACAGCGGGTACCCGTCATAGGTCACCTGAAACGACGAGCCTCGCTTCGCAGTGCCGAGCATCTTCGCCTCGACACCCTTCCCCGCCCGTGGCTTGCCCTGGGTGAGGAGCGGCGGCCAGATCGCGGGGCACACCCCCTTGCACTCGAGCGGCTTGTCGTGGGCTCCGATGAGCAGGTACAGGGCCCTCCCCCCACCGTCCACCAGGATCTCGCCGTACTTCTTCGTCTTCTCGAGCTTGATCAGGACGCCGTGGGGCCGGGCTCCGTGGGACCGGGCGCCCTGGAGCCGGGCGCCGTGGGACTGCGCGCGGCGCTCGTGCACCGAGGCGCCGGCGACACCGGGCTGGGCCGCCGCGGCGAAGACGAGCGCGAGCATCGACACCATCGCAGCGGCACCCGCCAGCCGGCGGCGTGCTGAGGGCTCGGACACCTGCAGCTCCTCTCGTGGTCGTCGGTTGTTTCTTACCCGGAAACGGTAGACGGCCGCAGGGCGCAGCGGGCGTCGGCCGCCGCGCCGATGGGTCCCGGAGGGCCCGGAAGCCGTCCCCGAAGACGCCGCCGCGACCGTGCCCGCCCGAGCGACTTGCCCGCCCGAGCGACCCGAGCGACTTGCCCGCCCGA
>JAJYYT010000224.1 GCA_021800645.1 Actinomycetes bacterium | reverse complement strand
CCGGGCCGACGCCCACCGGCGTGCTCGGGACGCTGCAGGGCGCAGGGCAGATCCCGGTCCTGGCGATCACGCTGCACGAGCGCTCGCAGAGCGCCGGACGCGAGCACGCCGCGCGCCACCGGCCGGCCGACGTCGCAAAGGCGCGCGCCTTGCTCGAAGAGGTGATGACCTCCGGCGCGGGGGTGGTGCGCACGGAGGCCTCGCTGCGGACCGCCTCCTCGGTCGCCGACGACGTCGCCGCGGACGTCGCCGCGGATGCGGCCACGTGCGGCACGAACCGGACAAAGAACGCCGCACGGTTTGAGCTCACCAACCTCGCGGACGTCGCGCGCGCCATCCTCGACGCCGCCCTGCGCCGCGAGGAGAGCAGGGGAGCCCACACGCGCGCGGACTTCCCCGAGAGGCGCGCGAACTGGCGCTGCCGCCAGGTGGCGATCGATGCTCGCGCCCGCGCCGATGCAGGTGGCGCCGACGGCGCCCCCCCCGGCCTGCGAGAGGCTTGAGCGGTGCTGCTCGCCATCGACGCAGGCAACACCGAGACGGTCATCGGGCTGTTCGCCCTGAGCCCCGAGGACCGCGAAGCGGTCCCTTCGGCCGACGTCGGCTTCGGCATCGGGGCGGAGCACCACGACGGGCACGACCTCACCCACCACTGGCGCCTGTCGACCGTCCCCTCGCGCACCCCCGACGAGTACGCGGTGCTGCTCACCCAGATCCTCGATCTCGAGGGTCTCGACATCGCCGAGACGGTCGGCGGGCTCGCGATCTGCTCGTCGGTCCCCTCGGTCACCGGCGAGCTGCGCCAGACTGCAGCCCGATGGTTCGGCGACGTGCCCTGCGTCGTGCTCGGACCGGGCACGAGGAGTGGCATGCCGGTGCGCTACGACAACCCGAAGGACGTGGGCGCGGACCGGGTCGCGAACGCCGTCGGCGCCTTCGACCTCTACGGAGGACCCTGCGTCGTGGTCGACCTCGGCACCGCGACGACGTTCGACGCGATCTCGAGCGCCGGCGAGTACCTCGGCGGGGCGATCGCCCCGGGGATCGCCATCAGCATGGAGGCGCTGTTCCGGCACGCCGCGGCACTGCGGCGTGTGGAGCTCGTCGAGCCCCGCTCGGCGATCGGCCGCTCCACCGCCGAGTCGATCCAGTCGGGCGTCCTCTACGGGTTCGCCGCGCAGGTCGACGGCATGTGCCGTCGCATCGTGGCGGAGCTCGGCGCGGCGACGATCGTGGCGACCGGCGGCCTCTCCGAGCTCGTCGCGCCGTACTCGGAGACCATCGAGCACGTCGAGCCATGGCTCACTCTGCACGGGCTGCGTCTCGTCTACGAGCGCAACGTCACCACGAAAGCGCGCGGCGGCTCATGACCACAGTGCCCTACCGCTTCGAGCAGACGGCTGCAGCCGCTGAGGTGGTCGAGCGCTGGAGCGGTCTCGCCGCTGGCGAGGAGTCCGGTGACAAGGTGGCCGTCGCAGGGCGGATCATGCTCTCGCGTCCGCAGGGCAGGCTCGCCTTCGCCGAGCTGCGTGACTCTTCGGGGGCCGTGCAGCTGTTCGCGCTGTCCGACGTGACCGAGGACTTCGACGCGTTCTGCCGGCTACGCCTCGGTGACTGGATCGGGGCAAGTGGCGAGGTCGTGCGCACGCGCCGTGGCGAGCTGTCGGTGAAGGTGGCGGACTGGGTGCTCCTCGCACAGGCACGACGGTCGTTTGGCGACAAGTGGCGAGGAGTGACCGAGGTCGAGACGCGCTTTCGCCAGCGCGAGGTCGACCTCTGGGCGAACCCCGAGAGCCGGCGGGCGCTCCTGCTTCGAAGCAGGCTGGTCCGTCGCATGCGCGAGCGCCTGTGGGACCTCGGGTTCATCGAGGTGGAGACCCCGATCCTCCACCCGATCCCGGGCGGCGCCCACGCCCGACCCTTCGTCACGCACTTCCGGGCGCTCGACATGGACGTGTACCTGCGGGTCGCCCCGGAGCTCTACCTGAAGCGGCTCGTGGTCGGCGGCTTCGAGAAGGTGTTCGAGATCGGCCGGCTGTTCCGCAACGAAGGGATGTCGCCCCGGCACAACCCCGAGTTCACCTCGCTCGAGCTCTACCAGGCGTACGCGGACTACCGGGACGTCATGGAGCTCGTCGAGAGCCTCGTGTCCGGGCTCTCGCTCGACCTCTGCGGCACGACCTCGATCACCTACCAAGGACGGACGCTCGATCTGGCGCCGCCCTGGCGTCGCGCCACGATGTCCGAGGTGGTGCGCGAGGCGACCGGCCTCGACGTCAGCATGCACACGCCCCGCGAGACGCTCGAGCGTTGGGCACGGGACGCCGGCATCCCAGTCGAGCACGGGTGGGGACCGGGGAAGCTCATGCTCGAGCTCTACGAGAAGACGACCGAGGGCGGTCTGTGGGGTCCGGTCTTCGTCTACGACTACCCGAAGGAGGTCTCGCCGCTCGCACGCGTGCACCGGGAGGACCCCTTGCTCGCCGAGCGCTTCGAGCCGGTGGTCGCCGGACGCGAGCTCGGCAACGCGTTCAGCGAGCTCGTCGATCCTGCCGAGCAGCTGGCGCGATTCGAGGAGCAGGCCGCTGCCCGCGCCGCCGGCGATGAGGAGGCCATGGTCGTCGACACCGACTACGTGCGTGCGCTCGAGCACGGCCTCCCCCCGACCGGAGGGCTCGGGATCGGCGTGGACCGGCTCGCGATGCTCTTCGCGGACGCGGCGCACATCAGGGAAGTCATCTCCTTCCCGATGATGCGGCCAGAGGGCGCTGGGGGCGAGGCAGGAGCCGTAGGCGGGCCCCGGTCAGCTGTCGAGGAGCCGTAGGCGGGCCCTCGGTCAGCTGGGCAGGTCGTCGAGGAGGGAGCTTGCGAGCCGCTCGAGCCCCGAGGCGACGTGGCGAGGAGCGATCCCGCTCGCGGCGGCAATGGCTTGAGCCAGGTGGAGGCGGGCGATGGCCACCGTCCCTGCGACAGCCCGTGATTCGCTCACGATCGAGCGGGCCTTCTCGCGCTCGGGCTGGCCGAGGGGCTGCCCGAGGAGAGTCCTCAGCTCAGGGCCCGCGTCGGGATCGCGGAGCGCGAGCAGCACCGGGAGCGTGTACACGCCCTCCGCGAGGTCCTGGCCGGGGGGCTTCCCGAGCTCGCCGTCCTCGGCGACCACGTCGAGCACGTCGTCTCGGAGCTGGAAGACCATCCCGAAGGCGCGCCCGAATTGGGTGAACGCCTCTACCTCCTCGCGCCGGGCGCCGCTCGTCAGCGCGCCGATCCGGCATGAGGCGGACATGAGCGCGGCAGTCTTCCCCGCGATCGCCGCGAAGTAGTCCTCCTCGTTGCGGTCCGTCTTGAAGCACGACCGCACCTCGACGACCTGCCCGTAGCAGAGCTGTCCGAGCGTCGTCGCGAGGAGCCCGGCGATCTCCGTGCCGAGCGCTGCGGCGATCGCCGCCGAGCGCGAGAGCAGATAGTCACCGGCGACGATCGCCACGAGGTTGCCGTACCGGCTGTTCACGCTCTCGACGTTCCGACGCACCGTTGCCTCGTCGATCACGTCGTCGTGGTAGAGCGACGCCAGGTGGACGAGCTCGACCGCGACCCCGCCCAGGAGGTCGTCTTCGCTCGCGGGGTGCTCGCCTCGCGTCGCCGCCACGAGCGCGAGCGCTGGGCGGAGGCGCTTGCCCCCCGCTGCGATGAGGTGCGTCGTGACGTCGTCGAGGAAGCTCTCCCCGGTCATCACCGATCCCGCGAGCAGGGGCTCGAGACGCTGCAGATCCTCGTCGACCATGGGGAGGTCGAGGGCCTCCGTGGGGTTCACGTCCAGCACGTTACGCGACCGGTACAGGAGCGGAACACTTTCGCCGGCCCTGCCCCCAGCGGTCCCGCTCGTCGGGTCGTCCGCCCGGCGCTGTCGTTCGGGACGAACCTTTGTGGGCGTTGGGGCGGACCCAAGCCGATCCGCGGCCGCGATCCACGCGCCGGGCTCTTTCCCGACAAGCAGTGAGCTGGGCAAACGTCTCTCCGAGCCCGGGAGCCCCGGGCGCTGGGCCGGCGCGTCACCCGCAGTGCGCGGCGGCCGAGAGCCACCCTCCGGGTACACTGCGTCTCTAGGAACGAGCCAGTACGGAGGCGGTCACGTGTTCGAACGCTTCACCGACCGGGCACGGCGAGTGCTTGTGTTGGCGCAGGAAGAAGCACGCCTGCTCAATCACAGCTTCATCGGGACGGAGCACATCCTCTTGGGATTGATCCACGAGGGTGAAGGCGTCGCGGCCAAGGCGCTCGAGTCGCTCGGCATCTCGCTCACAGCGGTACGCGAGAAGGTGGAGGAGACGATCGGCATGGCGGGGAGCGCCCCGAGCGGTTCGCCGCCGTTCACGCCCCGCGCGAAGAAGGTCC
>JAJYYT010000223.1 GCA_021800645.1 Actinomycetes bacterium | reverse complement strand
ACGGTCGACGTCGACGGGCACCTGCTCGTGGCCGAGAAGGTTGAGGGGCGCCGCATCGGCTCGGTGAGGATCGTCACGGCGACCGGGGTGCCGCATCGGCTCGTCGGCGGCGACCGCGCAGGGAGCGTCGACACGACGGCTGCGGCGAGCGGCGATCCTTCGGCCGCCGGACCCGGCGAGACCGGGACTTCGGGCCGTGACGGGACGGCTCCGTGAGCACTTCCGGCGAACAGATGGTCGTGGAGGAGGGGGCCGAGGCGCACCGGTCGGGTTTCGTAGCTCTGCTCGGGCGGCCGAACGTCGGGAAGAGCACGCTGCTCAACCGCATCGTCGGCACGAAGGTGGCGATCACCTCGCGAGTCCCCCACACCACCCGCACCCGTGTCCGGGGGGTGCTCGACCGCCCCGACGCGCAACTGGTCTTCGTCGACACTCCCGGCATCCACAAGCCGCGGACTCCCCTCGGCTCACGGTTGAACGAGACGGCGTCGCACACGATCGACGATGTAGACGTGTGCGTCCTCATGGTCGAGGCGAACGCACCCATCGGGCGAGGCGACCGATTCATCGCAGGACGCCTCCCTCGCGGCCCCGTCGTCGCGGTCAACAAGATCGACGCCGCCCGCAGGAGCGACGTCCTCGAGCACCTCGCGGCCGCCGCTTCGGACCTCGGGCTCGGCGACGCCGAGTACTTCCCCGTCTCCGCGAGGACCGGCGCCGGCGTGCCGGAGCTCGTCGAGCATCTCGTGAGCCGCATGCCCGTCGGGCCGCGCTACTTCCCGCCCGGCATGGTGACCGACGTGGAGGAGGCGTTCTTCGTGGCCGAGCTGGTCCGCGAGCAGCTCATCCGCCACGCCGAAGAAGAGCTGCCGCACTCGATCGCGTGTCGGGTGACGGAGTGGGAGTGGCCCCGCATCCGCTGCGAGATCCTCGTTGAGCGGGAGTCCCAGAAGGGGATCGTGATCGGCAAGGGCGGCTCCGTGCTGAAAGCCGTCGGCACGGCAGTGCGCGAACAGCTGGAGCCCGGCGCCTACCTCGAGCTCTTCGTCAAACTGGACAAGGGCTGGCAGCGCCGCCCTGACGCCATAGAGCGGCTCGGCTATTAGCAATAGCGGACGGCGCTCCCGCTTCCTCGCAGCCGAGAGCTCTTGCTCGCACTTCTCCCTCCTACTCGCTCGAGGCTGTCCTCACAGGCGTCACGGCCGGTGCCTCGGCGTCGTGCAGCTCGCGGAGGAAGGCGACCGCATCGTCCTTGCTGCGTGTCCTTCTCATCGGCGGCAGCGACCTCACGAAGAAGGAGGAGTAGCGAGCGAGGGCAAGGCGCGGGTCTAGCACGGCGACGACGCCCCGGTCAGTGGACGTCCGGATGAGCCGCCCGGCCCCCTGCGCGAGGAGGGTGGCCGCCCGCGGCAGGTCGACTTGCGCGAACCCGTCAGCGCCTGCCGCCTCTCTCCTCGCGGCGGAGAGAGGCTCGTCCGGTCGCGGGAAGGGCAGCCGGTCGATCACGACGAGCGAGAGCGAAGGACCGGGGACGTCGACTCCCTGCCAGAAGCTCATGGTGGCGAAGAGGCACGACTCCTCCTCCTCGCTGAAAGCCCGCAGCAGGGCCGGCTTCTGCAGCTCCCCCTGCAGATGGACCGGCCAGTCGAGCTTCGGGCGGAGCGCTGCCGCGGCGAGTTCCATGCCGCGCCGGCTCGTGAAGAGGGCAAGCGTGCGGCCACCTGCCGCCGCGATCAGGTCCCGGAGCTCCTCGTGCATGGCGCCCTCGAATCCCGCCGAGCGTCGCGGGGGCAGATGCACGGCGCAGTAGAGGAGAGAGTGCTCCCCGTAGTCGAAAGGGCTGCCGACGTCGAGCTCGGTCAGGCGAGCCTCTTCCGCACCTAGGCGAGAGCCGATGCCGGGCACCATCGTGGCGCTCGTGAGCACCGCGGGCATCTGCTCGAAGACCTGTGCCCGAAGCGTCGTGCTCACGTCGAGCGGGGCCGACCGCAGGCTTGCACGGTCGCCCCCTGCCACCCAGACGACCTCGTCCCGTCCGGCGGCAAGGCATGACTCGAGATCCTCGCGAAGGCGCTCCACCTGGAGGAGCGACCTCAGCGCCCTCTGCGGTTCGTCCCCCGTGGCACCCGGCCGGCGCCGGCCGCCGGCCCCGCTCGCCGCATCCGGCACATCGGTCCCGGCGGCTGAGCCGTCTCCTTCGCCCGAGGCCGCCCTCAAGGACGACTCGAGCCGCGCCAGACGAGTGACGAGCAGGCGGACCGCGCCGCCGACGCCATCGCCGAGGCCGGCTGGCAGGCGTTCGTCCGCGCGCTCGGCGAGCGCCGCCTCGAAGCGGGCTGCGGCAGCGATCACCCCCTCCACCACGGAGGTGTCGCTTGCGGCCGAGCGGGCGCCAGCCGCCGCGGCGCGGATCCGCCCCGGGCTGACGTCGACCCCGAGACTCGAAGCGACGACGTCTTCGAGCTCGTGAGCCTCGTCGACGATGAGAGCGTCGTGCTCGGGCAGGACGGCTCCTCCGCTGCGCAGGTCGGCGCCGAGCAGGTGCAGGTTCACGACGACGACGTCCGCCTGTGCCGCCTTTGCCCGAGCCTTCTCGGCGAAGCAGTCGGCCACCACAGGGCAGCGGTGCGGCCCCGGGCACTCCTCTGCTGAGACGCTCAGGGACGACCATGCCCGGGGAGACGGCTCGAAGGCGAGCTCCGCGCGCTCCCCCGTGCTCGTCTCTTCGGACCAGTCCACTATGCGGGCGATCTCGGCACCGAGCTCCGAGCTGCGGCGAGAGGAGAGAGAGCCTCCGAGGCTCTCCTCGAGCGTCGCCTGCTGACCGCGCTCTCCCATCTCGTCGAGTCGCTGGCGGCAGAGGTAATTCGACCGGCCCTTCAAGACCGCCCAGCGGGTCTTCGTGCCGAGCGCCTTCGCCACGAGCGGGAGGTCCTTCTCGGCGAGCTGGTCCTGCAGCGCCTTGGTCGCCGTGGCGACGACGATCTTCTTGCCCGAGAGCAGGGCCGGGACGAGGTAGGCGAACGACTTGCCGGTGCCCGTGCCGGCGGCCACCGCCAGCGCTGACGGTTGGCCTTCGGACGAAGATGCGAGCGCTTGCCCGACGGCTCTCGCCATCTCGAGCTGGCCGGCCCTGACCTCGCCCGCCGGCAGCTCGGCGACGACTCTTCTCAGGGCCTCGGCGACGTCCCGCACGGCGCCCTTGGCCTTCACGCGTTCGAGGCTAGCAGCATTGCATGAGATCATATGAAACGGAATACGCCGCTCCATGGGGACTGGCGCGAAAAGGCCGGGCTGCGACGCCTCAGGTGCCCGCGGCCTCGTGGGGGCCGGACGCCCGGTGGGGGCCGTGCGCCCGGTGAAGGCGCGCCGCGGCCACAAGTCCCTCGAACAACCGTGCCGCCCAGGACTGCTCCTGCTCGAGCTCCTCCGGATGGCACTGCACCCCGAGGAGGAAACAGCCCTCCGGAGAGAGCAGGGCATCCCCGTGCGCCCCGCCCCCGTCCATCCCGCCTGAGGGCTCGACGGCCTCCACCAAGCCGTCCTCGCTCCAACCGACGGCGCGGAGGTGGGGCGAGAGCTCGCGGATGGCCTGGTGGTGCATGGTGTTCACGTCGAGCGGGCCGTCGCCTGCGAGGGCGGCGAGCCGGCTCTCCGGGTCGATCTTCAGCTGGTGGGCGAGGGCGTGACGGTTCGTCAGCTGGTGGTCGAGCACCGTCGCACCCTCGACACGGACGTCCTGCCAGAGTGTGCCTCCGAGGGCCACGTTGAGAAGCTGCAAGCCGCGGCAGATGGCGAGCACGGGTAGGCCCGATTCGAGTGCCCAGGCGAGGAGGGCGACCTCCGTCCGATCGAGCGCCGGTTCGAGGGAGACCGAGCAGTCGTCGCGGAGCTCCGCTCCGTAGCGCGACGGCTCGATGTCGGGGCCGCCCGGAAGGATGAGGGCGTCGCACATGTCGAACAGCGGGCGGAGCCGCTCCGGCTCGGCGAGGTTCGGCAAGAGCACCGGTATGCCGCCCGCCCGCTCGACGGCGAAGAGATACGCGTCGTTCTGGAACTGCCGGTCGGACGCGCCGGGTCGTGCGTGGAGACGCATCGAGATCCCAACGAGCGGGGCGGCACCCGTCGCCGGCCGCCGCCCGATGTCCGCACGGGGCTCGAGCCTCTGCTCGGCCACGATCTCGGAGCCCTCAGTCGTTCCGCGGAAAGCCAAGGTTGATCCCGCCGTGGCTCGGATCGAGCCAGCGAGAGGTGACGACCTTCCCTCTCGTGAAGAAGTGAACCCCTTCTGTACCATGGGCGTGGGTGTCCCCGAAGAGGGAGCTCTTCCAGCCGCCGAAGGAGTAGTAGGCGACCGGCACAGGGATGGGCACGTTGATGCCGATCATGCCGACCTCGACCTCGTTCTGG
>JAJYYT010000222.1 GCA_021800645.1 Actinomycetes bacterium | reverse complement strand
CCTGCTCATGCAGAAGGGCTGGAAGACCGCGACGGTGGTGACCGACCACCTGCTCACATACTTCCTTGACGTCTGCGAGAACTTCACCGCGGACTACAAGGCGCTGGGGGGCAAGATCGTGTCGCAGCTGAGCTACACCACCGGTGACCACACGATCTCCCAGGTGGCTTCCAAGGCCGCCAGCTCGGGCGCCTCGGCGACGGTGCTGTGCACCACGACGACGCCCACACTCCCGACGTTCGTGACCTCCGTGCGGACCCTCGGCAACACCAAGCCGATCGTCGGACCCTGGTCGATCGACGGCGGCTTCTGGGAGCCGAAGACACCCAAGATCTCGACGAACCTTTGGTGGGCGACGTACGCGTCGGTGTTCGGCGACGACCCCAACGCGACAGTCCGCGCCTTGTACTCCCAGATGAAGGCTGAGGGAGAGGCTCCGCTGACCGGGGGGTTCGTCCTCGGGCCCACGGCGCTCGAGGGCATCGTCACGGCGATCGAGCGCACGAAGGGCAGTCTCACAGGCGCGAAGCTCGCATCCGCGCTGGTGCACTTCCACAACGTGCCGACGTTGTCCGGCCTCGTCAGCTTCTCGAACGCGTTCCATGCGGTCGTCGGTCGAGCCGAGGCGATCATCGAGGTGAGCAACGACAAGCCCCACTTCGTGCAGCTGTTGACCCCCGGGAAGTACGGCCTCGTCCTTCACACATGAGGTCCTGACGCGAGGAGGTCGCTGTCAACCAGCTGGCCACGGAGGTGGCGCAGGAGCCGAGGGACGCGGCACTCGAGGTGATTGGCCCAGAGGAGCCAGAGGAGGACCCCGCGCGGCTCTTGGCGTGCCGTGCGGTGACCGTGACGTACGCAGGGCTTCGCGCGGTGAGCTCGGTCACGTTCTCGGTGCGACGGGGAGAGGTGGTCGGGCTCATCGGGCCGAACGGTGCCGGCAAGACGACGCTGGTCAACGCGATGAGCGGCTTCGCCCCCATCAGCGAGGGGAGCATCACCCTCGGCGGTGCCGAGATCTCCCACCTGCCGCCGGAGCGCCGGGCGCACCGCGGGCTCGCACGCACCTTCCAGCACGGCAGGTTGTTCATGGACCTGAGCGCGCGCGAGAACATCGAGCTCGGCGCCCTGGCGGTCGGCTGCTCGGCGAGGGAGGCGCGTCGGCGCACCGACGCCCTCCTGGAGGAGACCGGCCTCCTGTCGCTGGCCGCGAGACCGCCCGCCGAGCTGTCCCACGGCGACCAGCAGCGGGTGAGCGTCGCCCGAGCGGTGGTGGCCGGCCCTGCGTTCCTGCTGCTCGACGAGCCGGCAGCGGGTCTACCCGCCGAGTCCCTCGCCGAGCTGCGGGCGCTCGTGGAGCAGACTCGTGTCGGTCGCGACGCCGGGGTCGTCGTGATCGACCACAACGTCGAGTTCGTGCTGGACCTGAGTGACCGTGTGGTCGTGCTCGACCACGGCCAGCTGCTCGCCGAGGGGACGCCGAGCTACGTACGCCATCACGAGGAGGTGCTCGCGGCGTACTTCGGCTCGGTGCCCTCGACGCGATCGGCGTCAGCCGCCCCGCCCGGTGATGGCGACGCGGCGAGCGGCACTGCCAAGGCGCCGTGATGGGCGCAGAACCCGCAGCGATGACCCCCCCTGGGGCTCCGCTCGGCGCGCCGGGGGCGGCGAGCTCTCGTGCGCTGCTCGAGGTCGAAGACCTCGAGGTCACCTACGGGAGGTCTCGGGCCGTCGAGGGCATCTCGCTCTCGGTCGGAGAGGGAGAGGTGGTCGGTATCGTCGGACCCAACGGCGCGGGCAAGTCGTCCACGCTGCGCGCGATCATGGGCGCGGTGCGCCGATCGGGCGGCCAGGTGACGCTGAGAGGAAAGGCGCTGGCGCCCGGTCGACCCGAGAACATCGCCCGCCTCGGGGTCGCGATGGTGCCGGAGGGTCGGCACCTGTTCGCCTCGATGACCGTGAAGGAGAACCTGGAGCTCGGTCGCCTGGCTCGCCGGCGCGACCGGAGGCCGCGCTTCGACGACGGGGAGGTGGCCGAGCTGTTCCCGGTCGCCGAGGAGTTCCGCGACCAGCGAGCAGGCCTGCTCTCGGGCGGCCAGCAGCAGCAGGTCGCGATCGCGCGGGCGCTGCTCGCCGACCCGGATCTCCTGCTGCTCGACGAGCCGAGCCTCGGGCTCTCGCCGACCGCGGTGGCGGCGGTCTTCTCTGCGCTCGCGCACATCCACGAGCTCGGCGTCTCGATCCTCCTCGTCGAGCAGCGCGCCGAGATGACCCTCGAGTTCTGTTCGCGTAGCTACGTCCTGGTCGGCGGCAGGATCCGGTTCGAGGCGGACCGGTCGACGCCGATCCAGACCGTGATCGATTCCTACTTCGGTGCGGACCCGTCCGCGCGCTCAGAGCTCCGCCGATGACTGTCGTCGGTTACCTCGTGAACGCGATCTCGCTGGGCGCGCTGTACGCGCTGATCGCGGTCTCGGTGGGGCTCGTGTTCGCCGTGCTGCGCCAGATCAACCTCGCGCAGGGCGAGGTCATGGCGTTCGGCGCCTACTCCCTTTGGCTCATGCGCTCCCTTCCCATCTGGCTGGCGATCGTGCTGTGCTTCGCGATCTGCATCGCCGGCTCCCTCGTGCTGCAGGTGGCCGTCTTCAGGCCGCTCCGAGGGGCATCCGCCCTGGCGACGCTCATCGTCACCTTCGGCGTGAGCTACGGGCTCGAGGCGCTGTGGCTCGTCGTCTTCGGGCCCAACGGCAAGCCGGTGTCGATGCTGATCAGGCTGAACAACACCGTCATCGGCGGCGCGATCGCGCTGCGGTGGATCACGATCGTCGACATCGGCGCCGCAGCGCTGCTCCTCGGCGGTCTCTACGCGCTGTTGTTCCGCTCGTCGCTCGGGCTCAGGATGCGAGCGGTGGCCGAAGACTTCTCCACCGCGCGGATCGTCGGCGTCCGCATCGAACGGGTGGTCACCGTGGCCTTCGTGCTCTGCGGCGCGAGCGCCGCGGTGGTCGCCGTGCTCGAGACCGTGCAGACCCCGCTCGTCACGACCACACTGGGGCTCAGCCTGATCGTCGTGGCGCTCGTGGGCGTCGTGCTCGGCGGCCTGGACCACCTGGGAAGAGCGACGGCGGGCGGGTTCATCGTCGGGTTCGTGAACTCGCTGCTCGGGTCGGTCCTTCCCGAGCAGCAGCTCGTGTTCGTGACCTCGCTCACCTTCCTTTTCGTGGTCATCGTGCTCGTCGTGCGCCCCGCGGGGCTGCTCGCCCCCCGTGGCGTCGGCGTGGAGCGGGTGTGACCGAAGAGCGCGCACGCGTCGCGCTTCCCAGACCGGGGCGAGCGCGGCTCCGGCTCGGAGCCGAGGTGCTCGGCCCGCTCGTGCTGGTGGGGATCGTCGCTCTGGTGGGCGCGCAGCTGTCCGCAGCGGACAAGACGGACGCGATCAACGTCCTCGTGACCACGGTGATCGTCGTCGGCCTGTACGTCTTCATCGGCAATTCCGGGGTCATCTCGTTCGGCCAGATCAGCTTCGTGGCCGTCGGGGCGTTCGCCGCCGCGATCTGGACGACCCCCGTCGCGACGCGCGACGCCACGATGCCCGACCTCTTCGGGTTCCTCGCGACCCCGCGGCTCACGAGCACCGAGTCGCTGCTCGTCGGCGCGGGTCTCGGGGCGCTCTTCGCGTTGGCCGTCGGCCTGGCGCTCATGCGCCTGAGCGGGCTGTCGGCAGGGATCGCCACGTTCGCGGTCCTCGAGATCACGTACAACGTTCTCGCGAACTGGGACAAGATCGGCCCTGGGCCGACCACGCTCGCCGACGTGCCCGCGACGACCGGCGGCAGGACGCTGGAGCTGGTGATGAGCGGCGAAGACGCTCGCGCCCTGGCGTTTTTGGCGTAACGCGTTGGAACGTTGGCACGTTCTAACGTTTGAACGTTCCGTATGCGGCAAGCAGGGCGCGGCCGATCTCCGTCCAGTCAAACTGCCGCATCCAGGCAATGATCTCAGGCCGGGCGAGCCGCCATTCCCTGGAGCGAGCTTGCGCCAGCGCCTGCGTCAGGGCATTCGTCGCGCCGGAGGCGCCGAACGCAAGCTCCCCCGCCAGCAGGTTGGTGGAGGGATTCGTCGAGCTCTTGATCGCATTGTAGGCATTCTTCATAGCCGTCGGGTCACCGGACTGCAGCGCCTGTTCCGCATATGCCACCTGCTGTGCGGGTGTCATGCTCGCCGGGTTGGTCTGAAACGCCGCAAGTGGGCTATAGGTGAATACCTGCTGGCACGAAACGAACAGGGCTACGGCCCAGAATCTCTCAATCCTATCGCTCACCCCGCCCTCCGCGCGCACCGCCGCGCTCGGCGGTCCCCATGCCGCCTTGACCGAAGGCCTCACGTCGCTCTTCGCGAATCCCGCAGGCTTCT
>JAJYYT010000221.1 GCA_021800645.1 Actinomycetes bacterium | reverse complement strand
CTGACCCCCCGCCAGCAGGTCGACGACCTCGCCGTTGGTCTTCGCGAGCACCGAGCGGCTCTCGGTGAGCACGAGCTTGGCAGACGCGAGGTCCACTCCGAGGTTCTGTCGCAGGCAGTCGACGGCCCTGCGGGCGGACTGCAGCGAGACCCCGGCGTCCAGCAGTTGCTTGATGACCTTCAGCTCGAGAAGGTCCCGATACGAGTAGAGCCGCTTGCTGCCGCTCCCCCGGGCGTCTGCGACCGATGGGCGCAGCAGCCCGGTCCTGGCCCAGTAGTCGAGCTGGCGGTAAGTGATCCCGATCATCTTGCAGACCGTGGGACCCCGGTACCCCTCGGCGTCCGACACCTGCCCGCTGCCGCTCCGATGCCTGTCCGTCTCGGCCATAGCGCTCTCCCCTGCAATCGTCCGACTCGGCGATGGTAGCCGACGGAGTCACACAGGGGTAGTTACGTCGAGGTGATCTCTCCGGCTGCCGGTCCCCTGCGCCGGGCCGCCGCGCGGGGCGGTTGCACAAGACACGGCACCCGTCGGTGCACAGGTCGCTGGCATCGGGCTCAGCACCCTGGCGAGCACCCTGGCGAGGACCCGCCGCCCGCGATACCCTGGATCATGTAGGCTTGCCTTCGAGTACAAGTTAGGTACCCCTAATCACATGCTCCCGACCTTCGTGATCTTCCTTCGAGAAGGCGTCGAGGCGTCCATGATCGTGACGATCCTGCTCGCCTACCTGGACCGGATCGGACAGCGGCGCCACTTCCGCGACGTGCTCGTCGGGGTCGCCGCCGCAGTCGTCCTGATGCTCGTCGGCGGCGTGGCGGCCTACCTGCTCCTCAAGACCTATGCGGGCTCCCGGGTCCAGACGATCTTCGAGACGGGGACCTACCTGCTCGCGGCCGTGGTGCTGACGTACATGACGTTCTGGATGCAGCACCATGCCCGCAGCCTCTCCTCCGACCTGCGTGCGAAGGCGGAGCAGGCGCTCGACGGCCGTGCCAGATGGAGCCTCGGGCTTCTCGCGTTCCAGGCGGTCGGCCGGGAAGGGCTGGAGACCACGGTGTTCACGCTCGCGATCGTGTTCGCATCCCACGGGAAGGGCGTCATCGCCGGGGGTGCGGGCGGGCTCGCCGTCGCGCTCGCGATCGCCTTCGCCATGTACCGGCTCGGGACCAGGATCAACGTCGGACGGTTCTTCACCGTCGTCGGCGCCCTCTTGATGGTGTTCGCCGCGGGAATCCTCGCGGACGCGGTGGAGAACCTCCAGCAGCTCCACTGGCTGCCGGTCGTCGGACCGCACCTTTGGAACACCTCGAGCGCGCTGTCGGAGAGCAGCTCGATCGGCGACGTGTTCCACACCTTCTTCGGCTACGCCGACCGTCCGACCGTCATCCAGCTCGCCGTCTACGTTGCCTACCTCGCGGTCGCGGTGGGCTTCTTCCTGAGGGGGCGTCGGGTCGGGGCCAAGCCCGCAGCGGCGACCCCGGCGCCGTAGGTGCCGGCGTCGTAGGCCACGCGCGGGGTCGGCGTCCAGGCGCCGCGCGGGCCGCGCGCGGCGTGGGTGCCGCCGCGCCGGCGCACTCGGGGTCCTAGGCTGTGACGGTCATGAAGGACGCGGAGACCGCTTCTGACGCGGAGACCGCTTCCGACGCGGAGGCCGCACGAGACACGGCCGGGACCGAGAGCCCTGATCCCACAGCGTCCCTCCCACCGGCCCAGCCTCGCCGTGCGACCGGTCCGAGCATCCGGCCAGCCCTCGTCGTGGTGGGCGTGGCGCTGTTCCTGGTCCTCATCTTCGGCGTCGGGGCCGCGCTGACGAGCAATCCGGTGTCGAAGCCGCCGCCACAGCGGCGCGTCGGCAGCACCGGCCTCGTCGCCGAACCGGCGTCCGCGCCGCTGCATCCGATCGAGATCCTCGGGACACCTCCAGCGGACGTCCTCGACGCCCTGGCGCTGCCCAAGGGGTCGCGCCGGGTGTCGGCCACCCCGTGGAGCGGATCGACACAGTACTCCGGGAAGATGTCCTTCAAGCTCGGCGCGTCGCAGGCGGGGATCGTCGCCTTCTTCCGCACCGAGCTGCGAGCCCGCGGGTGGTCGATCGAGAGCGTCGGCCCTGCACGTGGCCAACCAGGCGCGACGGAGGTCCTGGCCCAGCGCGCGAGCACCGACGGTTGGTTCTGGGAGGCCGGGGTCGTGGTCTCCCCAACCGCCTTCGGCCGCTCCTCGAGCCACGCCGAAGAGACCCGCTACAGCCTCGACCTCTACGAGATGCCGGACGCGACCTGAGGGCCGAGGAGCTGGAGCGCTCCCGCCTCGCTGGTGACCGGAAGGAGCTCGGCGAGCTCGCTCGCCTCCCAACCCGGCTGGTCGGCGGCGGAGAGCATCGAGCCCCACACGAAGAAGTCGGCGGGATAGAGGAGGTAGCCGACGCGCGTAGCGGGAGCGAAGAGGATCGCCACGAGCATCACCCAGCCGGCGAGGTTCACCACCTGCGCCGGCGTGGTCGGGGGCCGACGCCACAGCCGCCCCACGAGGAGCGTCCCGCCGACGAGCGCGACGGCGAGCGGCAGCGCCGTGTGCAGCCACGGCAGCTCGGTGACGAGCACGTGGCCAGGAAGGTTGCTCGCCGCGGGTGACGCGACGCCTGACAGCCCGAGCGGGAAGAGGATCACGTTGTCGAAGAACCCCCGCGCCTCGGAGACGGCGAACGGCGCAACGACCGGGCCCGCGACCGCGACGATGCCGAGCAGCATCCGTCCGGGCGCACGTCGCCCTTCACGGTCGCGCGCGCACCAGAGCGCGACCGCGGCGAGCGGCCAGGCGGTGAACTTCATCGCGGAGACCACGCCGAGCACGATCCCGCTCCACCCGGGCCGGCGGCGCTGCGCGAGCACCATCGCGAGGAGCAGGAACGCGACGATCGGCATGTCGTCTCCCCCCGTCGCCAGGGGCAGCGCGGCAGTCGGGAGGACCGTGAGGAACTGCAGCGCACGCACCTTGCGGTCCTTCGGGGCGCGCAGCACCAGAAGTGCGGCACCCACAACGATGAGCGTCACGATGCTGAACAGGACGCGGGTGTCGGTCACCCGGACGGGGCCCTTGCCGAGGTTCGGCAGGCCGAACGCCGCCATCAGCGGCAGGTAGGGGAAGAACGACTCGTAGGTGGGCTCGCCGCGCGTGGCCGCGTGCACGTGCCCGTCGCGTACGGTGGCCGCATAGAGGTGCTCTCCGTGGAAGACACGCTCGCCGGCCTGCGCGATCACCACCACCTCGGGCTGGACGTGCGAGCTCGCCGGCCCGTCGTTGCGCAGGGCGACCTCCGCGGACAGCGGCGCGAGGGTCGCACCGACGAGGAGGAAGAGGAGGATCCACACGCGCGCGGGGCCCCACTGCGAGCCGCCCGTCGCGGCGCGTGCGCGCGTGGTCCGGCGCCAGCCGATCCACGCGGAGACGAGCGCACCCGCTGCGTAGGGGCCGAGCGAGAACCAGCCCCAGTCCCGGTAGGCGGGAAGCCCAGCGATGAGCGCGGTCACCAGCGAGAAGACGGCCGCGACGCCGTAGAGCACGGCGTCTCCGCCCTCCGGCCCCCAGACGCCCATGAGCCTCGACACGGCGCGCTGGCTACGCCGGGTCGCTCGACGGATGATCGTCACGGCGTCGCGCGGACGGGGCAGGAGTGCCACCTCTGGCAACCCTAGCCGCCGATCCGCTGTCCTAAGGTGTCGTGATGGCCTGGCTCGCGTTCGTGGCAACCCGCTCCGACGACTCCGTGCGCACGGAGGTGGCGGAGCTGGAGGACTCCGAGCTCCCCGGCGGCGACGTCCTCGTCGGAGTCGACTGGTCGGCGGTCAACTACAAGGACGCGATGGTGACGGTCCCGGGGAACCGGGTGGCACGGCGCTCACCCCTCGTGCCCGGTGTGGACCTGGCCGGGAGGGTTCTCGAGAGCGCCGACCCGCGCGTGGAGGTCGGCACGGCGGTCGTCGTCCACGGCTACGACCTCGGGGTCGCTCGGCACGGAGGCTTCGCGACCAGGGCGCGGGTCCCTGCCACATGGGTGGTCCCGCTCCCAGAGGGCCTCACCACGCGCCGCGCTGCCGCCATCGGGACCGCGGGGTTCACCGCCGTCCTCTCTGCCGACAAGCTTCGCAGGGCAGGGGTCACCCCGGGCCAGGGCCGAGTGCTCGTGACCGGCGCGTCCGGCGGCGTCGGGAGCATGGCGGTCGCGTCACTCGCCCACCGGGGGTACGAGGTCGTCGCGAGCACGGGCAAGTCGGAGGAGCACGACTACCTGCGCGCGCTCGGTGCCGCAGAGGTCGTGGGTCGCGACGAGATCGCCGAGCCCGGGTCAGGTCCCCGGTGCCTCGTGCTCCATGGCGAGGGCGGGGTCTTCGCCGCCGGTGCCGACCTGACCGAGA
>JAJYYT010000220.1 GCA_021800645.1 Actinomycetes bacterium | reverse complement strand
ATCGGCATCGGCATCATCATGGTCCACCTTTCGATGCCCGCTGCCGACCTTGGCAGCCGCCTGCTGCGCCGACGACCACGCGCAGCTCCGCGTGGTCGAACCTCACGAGCGGCTGGCCAGAAGACCCCCGAGCGGGCGGCCGAGCCGGCGCCGGAGAGCAGCGAGCGCACGAGGAAGGGGTAGTGCGCCCGGGCCGTGAAGGAGCGAGTCGAGAAGATGACCCCGGAAAGCGAGGTCGCCGGATTGAGGAGACCTGGGCCGCGGTGGAGGCGCCGTGCACGGCCGAGCGCCTTCACGAGGCCCGCGAGCATCCGTGGGCACCAGCTCGGCGGCAGTCGGGCGTCGCCAGATCCTCCCCGTCTACGCGGCGCGCCTCGTCAGGTGCTTGGGCGCACATGTGGTCGCCGCCATCGCCGTGGCGCCGCCATCGCCGTGGCGCCGGCGTGGGGTGGGCGTGGCGGCCTACTCCTCTTCGAGGCGAAAGGCGATCCGTGCGACGGTGACGTCGGTGCGCCGGCGCAGCACGTTGGCGAGGATGATGCCTCGCTGGTTCTGGAGGAGCCGGTGGCGCCACTTGCGGGGCTCGACCTCGGGGATGAGGAAGAGGACCGAGGACCTGGCCTGGAGCTGCGGTGAGCGAAGGTAGGCGAGCATGGGCTTGGTGATCGAGCGCGACGGCGAGTGCAAGACGGCGAGGGCGACGCCGGGATTCCAGCGGTCCCAGTCGTCTTGGAGGGACGCGGCGGCCGTCTCGTCGAACTGCACGCTCACCGCCACGACCTCGTCGCCGAGCGACACCGCTCTCGACAGAGCTGCCGCCGTCATCTTGGAGACCGCCACGACGGGCACGACGACGAGGCTCGGCTCGGGCGTGGGGACCGGTGGCGTCTCGCCGAGGCCGAGCTCGGCTCCGACGTCTCGGTAGTAGCGGGCGATGCGGGTGAACAGCAGGATCAGCGCGGGGATGGCGACCACCACCACCCAGGCGCCGCCCGAGAACTTGGTGACGACGAAGATGATGGTGGCCACCGCCGTCATCACCGCCCCGATGCCGTTCAGGGCCGCCCGGGCCCACCAGCGCCTCGGGCGCTCGTGGACCCAGTGGCGGACGAGCCCGGTCTGAGAGAGGGTGAACCCGGTGAACACCCCGATGGCGAACAGGGGGATGAGGGCGTTGGTGTTGGCGTCGACCGCCACGAGGAGGGCGCCGGACAGCACGGCGAGGGCGACGACGCCGTAGCGGTAGACGGGGCGGTCGCCTCGCAGCCCGAAGACGTGCGGGAGGAGGTTGTCGCGGGCCAAGAGGCTGGCGAGCATCGGGAGGCCACCAAAGGACGTGTTGGCGGCGATCGCCAGGATGGCCGTGGTCGACAGGTCGATCACGTAGTAGACGACGCCCCTTCCCACCGACGCCCCGGTGATCTGGCTGAGGACGGTCTGGGATGCCTCGGGGGCGATGTGGAAGCGCACGGTGAGCACCGAGAGCCCGAGCAGCATGGTGCCGAGCAGGCCGCCGAGGAGCACCTCGGTGCGCATCGCCCGGCGAGCCCTCGGCGTGCGGAAGGCCGGGACGTCGTTGGCGATGGCCTCCACCCCCGTGAGGGCGCTGCACCCCGCAGCGAATGCCTTCAAGAGCAAGAGCACCCCGACCGCCGCTGCTGCAGCCGGCACCACCGCCACATGGACCCCCGATCCCGCGGCGGGATGCCGGCGGAGGAAGCCGGCAACGATCACCACGTAGATCCCGACGATGAAGACGGCGGTCGGCAGCAGCAGCGCCCGGGCACTCGTGGCAAGGCCCCGCAGGTTGAGGGCGGTGAGCACCGCCAGGATCCCGAGCGAAAGGGCGAGGCTGTCGGGCCGCAGGCCGGGGAACGCCGACACCAAGGCGGCGACGCCGGCCGCGATCGACACCGCCACGGTGAGCACGTAGTCGACGATCAGCGCCGCCCCGGCGAGAAGGCTCGGCCGGTAGCCGAGGTTGTCCTTCGAGACCGCGTAGCACCCGCCGCCGTCGGGGTAGGCGGCGATCACCTGGCGGTAGGAGAAGACCAGGATCACGAGCAGCACCACGATGGCGACCGTGATCGGCTCGATCTTGCCGAGCGCCCCGGCCCCTGCGCTCGCCAGGACCACCAGCATGGCCTCTGGGCCGTAGGCGACCGAGCTGATGGCGTCGAGGGAGAGGGCGGGGATGCCCTCGAGGCTCGTGATCTCCTCGCTGTGCCCGCCGGCGCCGGCGCCGGGCTCGAGGGCATCGCCTGGCGCCGCCTGCGTGGCAGAAGAGCTGGTCGGCTTGGTATCGGCCATCGGCGTCCTCGCTCTTCAGTCGGGTCGGCGGGTCACGGGTGCCCCTCGATACTCACAGAGACCCCCGACACCGCGCGATCAGGGCAGATGTGAGCCGCAGCCAGCAGGATCGGCGCCTCCACCTCCGCGTGGGGGAAGGGCCTCGACTGGATCACGTCGAACCCCGCACCGGGCACCGCTCCGCCCTGCACGCCCTCTTCACCCGGTGTGCCGGGATCTCTCGGGGCGCGGGCGAGGGCGAGGAACCGGGCACCTCGATCGTAGGGGCGGCCGGCGCGCACTTCGAAAGCGCAGGTTTCCCGGGGGAGTCGCGACCGCCGGGTCCGCCCTTCTCGGCGTCGTTCCCCCCACAGACGCGCTCGGATCCTCCAAGGCGGGTGTGCATCGCGGCCTTGCGTTCAGCGCCCTCGTGGACTCGAAGCCGGATCCTCTCGACAGCGAAGCGGCCAGGAACGCTCCCTCGGTGTCCGCACCGGCTCGCCGGCCGGCTCTGGTGGCGATCGGGAGGTGGTCGCGCGTGCAGTTCCCGACCCACGCGGGTCAGGTGGCTCGGAGCCGTGCCGGACGGTCGGTCGACGGGCCGTGTTCCGCCAGTGGCGCAGTGAGCGCGGCGCTGGTCAGGAGAAAGTCATGCCCCCAGTGCTCGAGCTCCTCGAGTGCTGGCCGTAGCGCCTCGCCCCGGGGGGTCAGGGCGTAGCGGACGCTCACAGGAGGCCCGCCGTCGACGTCGCGTGCGACGAGACCGGCCGCGGTGAGCTCGCCGAGGCGCTCGGCGAGCATGCGCTCGCTGAGCCCCGGCACCAAGCGCGCCAGCTCGGAGAACCGGGCGGCCCCGTCGAGGAGGGTGACGATGATCAGGCCGTTCCAACGCTTGCCGAGTAGCACGAACACCCGGGTGATCGCCTCGCACACGCCACGATCACCGTTGTCCTGCGCGCCATCAGCTGGCTCCTGCACGACCGGCAAGCATACTCTGATAAAGTCGCTGAGGATTTACTAGTAACAGAAGATCTCATCTCGCACTGCTCGTCGGCATTCGGAACGTCTGGAGGACAACGGTCGCATGCGCCGCGTTGGTCTGCTCGTCTCTCGAGGGGTCCTCGGAAGCTACCTGGTCGTCCACGGCGCCCAGAAGCTGTTCGGCGCCTTCGGTGGCCACGGGTTGGAGGCGACTGCGACCGGGTTCGCGTCGATTGGCTTGCGACCGGCAAGGGCTATGGCGACGCTCGCAGGAGTGAGTGAGCTGGGCGGCGGAGTCTTGACGGCGACCGGCATCGCCGACCCGTTCGGGCCGCTTGCGGTCGCCGGCACGATGGCCGTCGCCGCAGTCGTGCACCGCAGGCGCGGACCGCTGGCCCAGAGGGGCGGGTTCGAGCTCCCACTCACGAACCTCGCCCTGGCGGTGGCACTCATGAGCAGCTCGGGGAGCCGACGTAAGCGGCTCCGGTTGCCGGGGTCCTTGGTGCGTCTTGCCCTTGTCGGCGTCGTCGGTGCGACCGGGCTGGCGATCGGACAGCTCCTCCTCGCGCGCCCGGCTCCTGCCAGTGACGAGGCGAGCTCTGACGCCCAGGCGTCGACGCTTCGCGAGCGTTCGGTGCCCGAATGACTGCGCGTCCGCCGCATCTTGGGGTGCGCGCGGGGCCCAGGCCACGTACGACGCCCACGACCCCGCATAAGCAGCTCGATCTGCAAACCCGCGACACGATCAAGCGCGCCCTGCTCACGGCCGAGGTGATCGCGCTCCCCGGCGTGGTCGAGCGCGAGCGCGCGATCGCCGTACCAGGCGCCAGGGCGCTGTGGCTCGAGCAGGTCCGCGACGACGCTCCCCATGACGCCTTCATCATCGGCGCTGAGCTCGCACATCTCCATCCGGGAGCGGATCAGAGCCTCCATGTCATGCTCCCCCTGAGCTCGTAGCCGCGGCGATCGACGAAGGCTGCGCCGAGCAGCACCCGGTTTCCCGACGCGGCCTCGTCCCTCCCAACGTGGTGATGCTCTGCGCGCCCCGTGACGGCGCAGAGCGTGAGGTCGTCGCAGGTCTCGTCGCCGCGTCCCACGCCTACGCGACGCATGGTGAAGCGACGCATGGTGAGGCGACGCATGGTGAGG